>NZ_LTCZ01000155.1:0-11809 GCF_001583455.1 Rhodococcus sp. LB1
CGACGTAGACCTGCTCACCACTCATTTGGTGCTGCTCCTGCTGGCTGGATTGTTTCCTTCGCAAGATCAATCTTCGCAGCTCAGAGCACCATTCTTCCGTCTGGCACGCCTCGCCTATCTACCGGCGTGAAAGCCCGAGGCTAGTGGGCAGCAACGTGGACCTTCGTCGGATCGCTCTCTGTATCGATTGCGTGTCGATCAGTGATGTGCTTCGGTGCAAGGACAGCCCACACGATGACGAACAGGGCGACAATCACAGCGGAAGCGACATAGATGCCAATGAAGGTTGCCTCTGGAATGTGTCCATCGGCACCGGGCGCTAGCACGTTCAACACAACTGCGACGGCTATCATCGCCCCGACAAACTGGACGATGTTTTGCATGCCGATCGTCACCCCCATGTTGTCCTGACGGCCGGCCGCCGCAACGAGTGTGTATCCGGTGGTCAGGCAGCTCAGGGTCGTAAGGGCATAGAGGAACGTCCATACCCAGGGCATCCAGCCCTGGTCATTCGCGAAAGCGAACCCGAGGAAGACGAAGATCGAAGCGGTTCCAGAAACGACCAAGACGATCTTCGGACCCAAATGCTTGAGTCCCCATCGTGTCCAAAGGTATCCCAGTGTGGCGCCGGGAATCAGCGCGAGCAGTACGTATGTAGATTCGAGGGCAGACAGGCCGTGGCCGAACCCGGAGGATGTTGGCGTCTGTAGCAGTGCTGGCTGCACGATAAACAGGCCCTGACCGACGAGACTTATCAAGAGGATCCCGGAATATCCGATGAGGGTCTGGCGTAGGTCCATGTTGCGGAACGAGACGAGGGGCTCCTTAGTGCGCCGCTGCTGACTAATCCACGCAGTCAACGTCACTGCGCTCACGAAGAACGAGGAGAGCACGATGGGTGAGCTCCAGCCCCGGCTGGGGAGTTCGCTGATTCCGATCAGCATGGCCGTGACCCAAAGGCCGAGCCCCAGTGCACCGAACCAGTCCAGGCGAACAACTGCACGGGCGGCTGCAGGCGTCTCAGATGAGACGTAGGCGAGGATCAGCATTGCTGCGAACAGAGCGAAGCTCACCCAGAAGACGCTTTCCCACGGCAATCCCAATTCAACGATAATGCCGCCGGCAATGAGTGCGAGCGGCGTGAAGATCGCCATCACAGTCGATAGCCCTAAGGAGACAAGTCGGATCTGACGTGCGGTGGCGCGGGGACGCAGGAGGCCCCAGCTCAGTGGAATTGCGACAGCGAGTCCCATGAGGAATCGACCGACAACCAGAGGCCAGAAGCCATGGCCGATCGCACCCAGGGCGCATCCGACCATCGCTAGGACGATGAGTGCCATCAGGACCTTGCGATGCCCGTAAATGTCGCCCATGCGCGTTGTGAGGCCGACGGAGATGACACTGCCGACCATCAGCGCGTTCAGGACCCATCCGATCTCGGACCCCGACAGGGCTGATTCTGTGGCAATCGCCCCGACCAGCGGAGCGAGGATGCCGTACTGTATGTCGAGGGCTATGCCGCTGAGCATAAGTAGAGCAACTATCGATGCGTTTCGGCCGGTACGTGCCTCGACCAATGTAGATTGTGTCATCTTTGACCACCCTTGTTTGGACCCAGCAGCCGCTGGGGTCGTTCTTGACCGGGGGTGGCGCATGGCACCGTCGGGGTCCGCGCCCGGATGATGCCATAAACCACTCGCGGAGTAGCTTTTTTCTGATCTGCTCGTGCGCCAGCGATTTGATCACTGACGCTTTCTGAGCAACGTCCTTCGTTGACGTCGACGAGATTGCGAATCTGCGTGTAGTCGAGCGAGACGAACGGATCGTCGCCGGCCCATCCCACGATGTTCACCAGGATGTCGATCGGGCCCACCGAGGAAGTTGATGGACCGAGCGAGCTCTGGACTGTCACAGACGAAACTTCTGGCGCGCAGACCTTGCTCGGCGAGGTTGCCGGCTACGGCGTCTGCGCGGTCGGCGTGCAGGTCACCAGAGCTACATTTCCCACCAGGGACAAGTGCATGTTCCTACCCGTGCTCGTTCAGTAAGGTGCCTACCGACAAGTGAGGCCTCTGGCCGACCGCATCGGAATTATCTGGACGTTGGAGGTCAGTATTGAGGTTGCGGCGGCCATAACCGGGCATCCTCGGCCACGATGCTGAAATTTCCGAGGCAGCGGTGACACTCCAAGAATTTCTGAAGCCGACGATCGCCAAGGTGCCGGGCCCGGCGAGCGGGGGCGGGTGGAACCTCGCGTTGTGCTGCGACTTCGTCGTCAGTTCCAGCAATGACACGTGTACGCAGGTTTTCCCGAAACGGGGGTTGTCCGTCGATGTGGGCGGATCGTGGCTGCTGCCCCGCCTCATCGGAATGCAGAAGGCGAAATTGCTGATGATGACCGGCGACCTTCACACCGCGGCGGAGGTGGACGAGTTGGGGCTCCTCACCCGTCGGTCTCTTGTGGGCTGCGGGCGGGTCGCCACCGAAGTACTGACCCACCCTCTGCTACGCCGATTCGAGCGGGCGGCTCGCGGTTTCCCGCACTCGAAGCGTTGTCACCAGCACTATCACTGCCACAACGATCAGGTAGAACGCAGGCGCGTAGATGGTCCCGGTTTCCGCGACGAGGTATGTCGAGACATATGCCGCGGTGCCACCGATCAGCCCGAAAACGTTGTAGCTGATCCCGAACGCGGTGTACCTGATCGTGGTCGGGAAGCGTTCCAGCGCGGCCGTCACGTAGACGGCCTGTCCCGCCGCGACCGGGATCGCAATGATTATCAGCGCCCCCACGGCCGCCAAGAAGCTACCGGTGTCGAGAAGCAGGAAGCAGGGGTAGGTCAAGACGATCAGGCCAACCGCCGCGGAGACGAGGACAGGCCGCCGACCGAATCTGTCGGAAAGGGCGCCCATGACCGGTCCCAGGATGGCGATGGCGGCGCCGCCAGCGCAGATCGCGAGGAGGCCGTCTCCGGAGTCGAAGCCGAGTTCGCTCGTCAGCAGAGTCGGCATGTAGATCATCATGATGTAGTAGCCGAGGAATGCGCCGGCGCCCAGCAGCCCGGTCACTGTCATCCGACGGTACATCGAGATCTTTCCCAGCACCTCGGGGAGCGGGCTGTCGAACGTCGCCTCGGCTTGGCGTGCGAGTTTGAAGGCCGGGGACTCGTCGAGCTTGACTCGAATGTAGAGCCCGACGAGACCTAACGGCAGGGCAAGCAGGAACGGAATGCGCCATCCCCAACTATTCAGTGATTCGGTAGAGAGCACCTCCGCGAGCAGTGCAGCGGTGAGAAGGCCTGCCAGAGTCGCGCACGTGATCGACACCCCGATCCAACTTACGAAGTAGCCCCGTCTGTGGTTCGGAGAAGACTCGGCGACGAAAATCGTCGCGCCCGGTAGCTCGCCTCCCGCCGAGAGACCCTGCAAAATGCGCAGGACCACTAGCAGCAGCGGTGCCAGTACGCCGATCATTTGGTAGCTCGGGAGCAAGCCGATGGCGGCCGTGCTGAGCGACATCAACAGGATGACCGCGACCAGGGTCGTCTGCCGCCCGATCTTGTCGCCGAAGCGACCCCAGACGACACCGCCGAGCGGCCGAGCGACGAACGCGAGGGCGAAGATGCCGAGTGTGCTCAGCAGTCCGGTCACGCGGTCTGTCTCCGAGAAGAAGGTGCTCGCGATGGCGGGCGTCAGGGCGGCATAGACGGCGAAGTCGTAGTACTCAACGAAGGAACCCGCGCAGCTCGCGATCACGGCGCGACGGAGCATGGAAGGATCGACCTCCTTCCCGCCGCCGTCATCGCGCGGAGACTCCGACACCTCCACCAGAGGCACACCAGGCTCGTTATTGATCTGCTCGACCATCAAGTCCAACCTTTCACGGTACGGGCGTGAGCTACTCACGGCCTCACCGGCGCACTCATGCCGGGTGATATGACCATGGTCACATTACTGACGGCTATTGTCCAGATAGAAATCCAATCCGGTTCACGTCGAGCTGGACACCGGATTCGTCACTCAGTCGGGCAACCAGGTCATAGCCGACCCGCCCCACGATGTCTGATCGTGGAGATCTGCAAGCGTGCGGCGCGAGTGGTTCTCTCGGACCTTCAACTCCGCTGCGCCTGCGGGTGCTACGAGTGGTGCGACCACCCCGGGAGCTGAGCCCTGTCGCAGTCCTCCCTCAATTCCAAGCTTTGGCCTTGCCTTCCTTTGCGCGGCGATCGCTCACTCGTACCGTTGCGTATCTACGCGCTTACAGAGTTGAACATCCAGGCCAAGTCCCACGGTAGTGTCAGGCTGGACTCCTCTTCTGTCGACCGGGGAGGAATGCTGCTGCGAGCAAGCCGCAGGACCCGATTGACGCGGCAACAGTGAAAGCTCCTTGGGCACCGTCGATCGGGGTGACGTCCGCCGAAAAGATGCTGATGGCAGAGATCAGTACCGCGACCCCGGCGGCTCCGCCCAATTGCTGAATCGTATTGAGTGCGGCACTGCCGTGCGGGTAAAGCTGGTGTGGCAACGCAGATAGAGCGAGCGTGAACAATGGAGTCCACATGAAAGCGGTGGCGGAGCAGAACAGCAAGTGTGCCAACAGAATCACCCATATCGGCGTGTCGAGGGTGATGGTGCTCATGAACCACAGGGCAGCGGCTGCGATGCCAGCACCTGGGATTGTCAGCCGGCGTGCGCCGGTTCTGTCGTAGTAGCGACCGACGATTGCCGACACGATGGAGATGGTGGCGCCGCCAGGGACCATCAGCAGACCCGTCTCGAGAACCCCCAGCCCGAAAACGGTCTGGTATACGAAGGGCAGCAGAATCGCGATGCCGAAGGCGGTCATGACCATGAAGACCATGGCGATGGATGCACGGCAGAAACCGCGGTGGGCGAAGATCCGCATGTCCAACAGCGCTGCGTCTCGATGCTGTAGGCGAATCTGCTGTAGGACGAACAGTAAGATTCCGGCAACGCCTGCAGCTAGGGCGAACCAGAATGTGATCGGAAGATGGCTGCCGGACGACTCGCCGATGCTGGCGAGCGCGTAGATAATTCCTCCAAATCCGATGGTGGACAGAATAATTGACCTGATACAGAGGGTGACCGGGCGGAGTTTTGACACGTTGGGCATTTTGAGGGCGCCGATGATCAGCATGATTACAGCAAGCGGTAGCACCAGAATGAAGATCCAACGCCACGTGAAGTTGGCGACGATCAGACCGGAGATGGCAGGTCCGATCGCGGGTGCTACTGCCGTGGCGATGGAGATAATGGCCATCATCTGGCCGCGACGACCTTCTGCAACGAGTCGGAACGCGGTTGCCATCAGTAGGGGCACCAGGACGGCGGTGCCGGCAGCTTGAACAATGCGCCCGGCGAGCAGTATTTCGAAGCCTGGAGCCGCGGCGGCAATTGCTGTTCCGGCAGTGAACAACCCCATCGTCGCGAGGAACAGTGGCCTCAGCTGGATGCGTTGCATCAGAAATCCTGTTGCGGGAATGATAACTGCCATGGTGAGTGCGTAACCCGTGGTGAGCCATTGTCCGGTGCTTGCGTCGACTCGAAGGTCGTCCATTACATCCGGAAGGGCGACACCCATCACCATCTCGTTCAACACGACGATGAACGCGGAGCAGGCCAACACCCCGATGGCTAGAATCTCGCCAGGCAGGAGGCAGCGGTCATTCGGTCCCGCGTCATCCGCGTCGGGAGGATCGAATCCGATTGTGCCGACGTCCGTGCCGGGAACGTTGGGGTCAGTGCTGCTGGTCATAAAGGTGCCTCGGAATCTGATCGTCTTGTTGGGGTGTCGGACTGAACTTGGGCGACGTTGAGGGTGTGCCCAATGCTCAATCGGAGAACCTCTCCGGTAAACTCGGAAAAGAATACGGAGTGTGTCTCCATATTGTCAACGAGCGGGCTGTAGCAGTGGCTGAGGCGGATGGAGCGGCGCGATGAGGATCTCAACGCTCGCCGCGATGAGATAGCACGCGAGCGGCGTTATTCCGCCGTGGCCGCTGTTGCAATGGCTCGGTGCGGTGGAAAGATGGCTCTCTGCTTCCGGCGGGCTGTCGGAACCGTTGTCGAGCGCCGTAGTCGAGCGGTTGGTGCCGGATGCGTTGTGGGAGATCGTCGAACCGTTGATTCCGTGCTTCGCCGCCCGCCCGCAGGGGGTGGAGCGCGCCGGTCGCCGATCGTGCGATCTTTACCGCGATCGTGTTTGTGCTGACAAGTGGGTGCGCGTGGCGGCACCTTCCGCCCTCGTTCGGAGTGTCCGTCCCTACCGCGCACCGCCGGTTCACCGCATGGGCGGCGGCGGGGGTGTTCGAAAAACTGCATCAAGCCCTGCTTGACCGGCATGGCGGCGCCGGCGAACTCCACTGGTCGGCAGCGATCAGATCCTGGACGCGGCAAGCGTCCGGGAAAAAGGGGCCTCGATCGGCCGGACCCAGCCCGGTCGATCGGGGTAAGAAGGGATCGAAGATCCACGTCCTATCCGATTCGAACGGAATCCCACTGGTCGTCGACGTTTCCGGAGCGAATCCCCACGACAGCACCTTGCTGCGTCCAGGCGTGGTCCGCGCCGCCGTAGACCCGAAAACTCCGAGCCGACAAGGGCTACGACGTCCACCGTCGGTGGCTGCGCGCATAGGGCATCGTCCCGCGCATCGCCCGACGCGGGATCGACGGGAACGATCGGCTCGGCAGATACAGGTGGAAGATCGAACGCACCATCGCACGGCTCACCGGTGGTCGCCTGGGTGGGAAGGGCTGCGACGCGGTACCTCGGGAGAAGGCCGGTATCGGTTCGGGGATGAATAACGCGACTCGGGAAGTCGGAGGAACGCTCGAAGTGGCGGTGATCGGAAGTGTGACGCCTCCTGTAAGCCTCATCGCTCGCTACCTCGGACGCCGCGCAGGACCTACCCGAGAACGTGGATCGGTCGTTGGGGGTCCGTCGGCGCCGCTGTGATCGCATCCGACCAGTTGGGCGCAATGAGGCATGGGCGCAGCGTAGCCCGGGTCGGACGCCTGGGAAGCGCGCTTTTCTCGACGGACTGCCTGCGGGACGGATGTCGCCGCAGGCCTCACCGCCGGACGTGCGATCGTGGCCGAACGGTTTCTTCCATCGTGTCCGAATCGGGGTGACGCTAACGAGGATGAGCGACACAAAGGATTCCGCAACCATGTCTGCGGTGACCTGAGTTGCCGTTCCCTGACTGCTGTCTGTCCTTGGCTGCCCGAACTGTATTTGGAGGTATCCTCCATTTAGTAGATGAGAGGGGCTGGCATGGCTGAGGCGACACGGGCGGGACGTAAACCGCGTGCGGATGCACTGAGGAACCGCGCGCACATTCTGGAGATCGCCGAAGCGGTGTTCTCGGAGGAGGGGGTCACGCGATCGATGGACACGATCGCCAAACGCGCCGGCGTCGGCCCCGGAACGTTGTACCGGCACTTCCCCTCTCGGGACGCTCTCCTCGCCGAACTTCTCCGCAGCCGGGACGACACCCTTCAAGCGCGCCGTGACGTCATCGAAGGCCGGCACTTCGACTCCGCCGCCGCGTTGGAGCAATGGCTGGACGCGCTCGGCGAGTGGGCGTCCGCTTTCGACGGGCTCCCCGATCCCCTGCGAGAGGCGTTGCAGGAGAAGACGTCGCCGCTCGCTTTGACGTGTCGCGGCTTCATCACCACGACCGACGACTTTCTCGCTGCCGCGCAACGCGACGGGACTGCACGCCCTGACGTCCGTGGGCGCGAGCTCTTCCTGGCGGTGCTGGCCACGGTCTGGGTGAGTAGCGCGGCAATGGCCGACGCATCCTCCGCGACGGGCCTACGCACGCTGCTGCGGTCGGGCTGGGCGACCGGCTGACCACCCGCTTCGACAATCGGAGATCTCCTCCGTATAGTCGATCCCGTGAAACGGATGCAGTCTCCGAATAAGTGCGCGGCATGAGCGGCGAGCAGATGCTGCTGTCGATGCAGCTGGTCGGCGGGTACGGCAGCGAACCGGGTGCATGGCGGCTGCCCGGTGTGGACCTGCACAGCCACACGGACATGGACGCCTACGTGCGGTTCGCGCGGAGCGCCGAACGCGGCAAGATTCAATTGCTGTTCTTCGCCGACACCCCCGTGCTGGACGCAGACCTGGCGCGTCAACCGCTCCGTTATGTCCTCGATCCGATCGTGGTGATGACGGCCATCGCGCGGGAGACCGCGAGGATCGGGTTGGTGGCCACGGGCTCGACGACGTTCACCGAACCGTTCAACCTCGCCCGGCAGTACAAGGCACTCGACGTGATCAGCCACGGCCGCGTGGGGTGGAACGCGGTCACCCCGTCGAGCCCTGACGCCGCAGCGAACTTCGGCGCCGCGGTGCCTCCGCGGCATCAGAAGTACGAACGGGCCCACGAGGTGGTCCACATTGTCGAGTCACTCGGGGGCAGTTGGCAACGGGACGCGTTCGTCGGCGACGTCGACCGCGGTGTGTTCGCCGACCCCGACAAGGTGAGCCCGGTGAACGTGCGGGGCCGGTATGTCGCGTCGCGCGGCCCCTTGGTGATCCCACCGTCGGAGCAGGGGCAGCCAGTGATCTTCCAGGCCGGCGGCGGGCAGGAAGGGATCGAACTGGCCGGGATGTACGCGGACGGTGTGTACGCCAACCCGTACACCATCGAAAGCGGGCGTGCACTACGCGAGGCGCTGCGCGCGTCGGCGGTGGCTGCCGGCCGGGACGCGGACGACGTGAAGATGTTCGCCGGGTTCATGCCGACCGTCGCCGACTCGAAGGCGGATGCGCTCGCGCGGCGTCGTCGACTCGACGAATCGATCGATCTCCGCCACCGCATCCAGTACCTCGGAGCGATGCTAGGGCTTCGCCTGAGCTACGACGACATCGATCGACCCGTCCCCGGTGACATGCTCGCCCGCGCCGTCGCCAACCCCGCCGACCCGCGATCAGAGCGAGCCCTCGAGGTCGTTCGCGAAGGGTGGTCGCTGCGAGATGTCATCGCGAACGGCGTCATCGACTACCACCCCGTCGTCGCCGGCACACCGGAGGACGTCGCCGATCACATGCAGGAATGGTTCGACGCCGGTGCGTGCGACGGCTTCTCGATCGCTGTCGACGGTCTGCACGACGGCGTCGACGCCTTCGTCGATCGGGTCGTGCCGATCCTGCAGAAACGGGGAATCTTCCACCTCGACTACGAGGGCCCGACGCTGCGCGACAACCTCCATGCCGCACCACGGTACGGTCGCGACCCGCGCCTGACACGATGACCGACCGAACCACACCTCAGATCGATAAGGAACGGAGCACCTCATGAGCACACTGGGAATCATCGGGAGCGGGAACATCGGTGCCGCGGTCGCACGGCTGGCGGTGGCAGCCGACATCGACGTCGTGATCGCCAACTCACGCGGCCCCGAGAGCCTCACGGATCTGGTCGACGAACTGGGACCCCACGCCCGGGCGGGCACCGTCGAGGAGGCTGCGCACGCCGGCGAGGTCGTGGTACTCAGCATCCCGGCCACCGCCTACAGCACTCTCCCCGACGGACTGTTGGGCGGGAGGACGGTGCTCGACACCGGCAACTACTACCCGTCCCGCGACGGACGGATACCCGAATTGGACTCTGGGCAGTACAACCAAACTCAGCTGAACCAGACACATCTGCCCGACGCCGCATTGGTGAAGGCGTTCAACAACATCCTCGCGCACCACATCCCCCAGCTCGCGCGGCTGTCCGGCGCACCGGACCGCAGCACTCTGCCCATCGCCAGCGATGATCCCGACGCGCTCGCTGTCGCAGCCGATCTCATCGACCGCCTCGGCTTCGACATCCTCGACGCCGGATCCGTCTCGGAGACATGGCGTTTCGAGCCCGAGTCGGCCGCGTACACGCAGATCTACCTCGCCGATCCGACTGTGCCGCTCAAGACATACACGTCCGCCCCCGCCGCGCCGGTCTCGAAGGACACGCTGCGCGCAGCACTCGCCTCCGCCACACCCGTGGACGTGGCCGGCCGCACGTACTAACAGGAAGGTTAGCTATGAAGATCGGAATTCTCGGCGCCGGATACATCGGCGCCACACTGGCTCGCAAGTTGAGCTCGGCCGGGCACGAGGTGAAGGTCGCCAACTCACGCGTCCCGGACACCATCGACGCCGACGTACTCGCCACCGGGGCATCCGCAGTAGACGCCGCAGACATCGCGGCCGACGTCGATGTAGTCGTCTTGTCCATCCCGTTGCACCGCATACCCGGAATCGCGCCTCTTGTATCGACTGCTCCTGCGGATACGGTCGTCATCGACACCTCGAATTACTACCCCGCACGCGACACGCGGATCGAGGCCGTCGAGTCGGGCCAGGCCGAGAGCTTGTGGGTGCAGGAGCAACTCGACCGGCCGATCGTCAAGGCGTGGAACGCGATCGGTTCCGATTCCTTCGCCACGAGAGGCGCCCCCGCCGCGAGCCCCGGGCGCATCGCCGTACCGGTGGCAGCCGACGATCCCCGTCACCGGCGGGTCGGCATCGCACTCGTCGACGACACCGGGTTCGACGGGTACGACGCAGGGACCCTCGCCCAGTCGTGGCGGCAACAACCGGGCACACCCAGCTACTGCACGGATCTCACTCGCGACGAGATGGCGGCCGCGTTAGCCGCCGCCGACGCCGAGCGATCACCGAAGCGGCGTGACATCGCAGCAGCTGCGTTCGCCGAGAGATACGACAGCCCGACCCTCAACCCGACAGCCGACCACGCAGTCCGCCTCAACCGGGCACTCTTCATGTGAACGACACACTGCCGTGCGTCACCTCACCGTGACGGGCAGCAACGCCACCAACCGTTGCGCTATCGGGTTTCAGATCCAGTGCAGCGGGATCGACCTTGGGTTTGTCGCCCCACAGCGTCCAGGTTCTGACCTAATGCGCAGAAGGGTGACGTAGCCGCCTCGGCGCGAACGCGTGGTACCGAGCAGCCGAACCGCAACCATCCAACACCGCGACCGGACGGCATCGGTCGCCGGAGTCCTCGACGGACACTGGTGTCTCGTCGGCGCCACCACCGCGTGGGCGGTCGCGGTAGTGCCGACTCGACTCGACTCGTCGAGCTTCTGCCGGGGGACGAGGCCGCAGTAAGTGTTCTTCGGATTTCTTACTCAGCAAGCGTTTCGGCTCTTCTGCCCACCGCACGGTATCTCTCGGCTCGCGCAAGCATCACCGGGAACGGTTGGATGATCGGCGTCGAACGGTTGGTGTCTATAGCATCACCGATCATCGCAGGGCTACTTGATCGCCGCAGACTGGACACTACACAGCAAGTCATCGTCTACTCGACGCCCCTGCTCCTCGCCGCCGCCGACCCATGCGGCGTCGTCTTGGGTTTGGAGTGTGGGCGCCAGAGACACAACGACACAAACGACGTTCTTGGCGTAACCTCCCCAGCAAATGCCCGTAACCCGGTCGAAAAGCGCGCCAGCAACGATCCGCAAGAAGGCCTACCTGTGCGGTGGTGGCTTCACGAAATCCGATGCTTCTGCAACGTTTTCAACGCCCATTCCTACAGTGAGTCAATTTCTATTTGAAAGGTTTTCACTTGAGTACATCGCAGAGCGCATCGACTGCGCGCCCGACGGTCGGNNTGGCGTCGTTGATCGCCACGGGCATCGACGTGGTGGTCGAGTCGGGTGCCGGTTTGGGCGCGCTGATCCCGGACGAGTTGTACACCGAGGTGGGGGCGAAGATCGCCGACCCGTGGTCGGCGGACGTGGTCGTGAAGGTCGCGCCGCCGTCGGA
>NZ_LTCZ01000156.1:0-46102 GCF_001583455.1 Rhodococcus sp. LB1
CATATCCCCCGCAAGTGTGCCTCACAGTTGGGTGTCCACAGCGCGGGCGCGATCACTGCCGGTGTATCCGGCAGTGGGCTACGCCGACCCTGCGAATCCCCGCCTCGTCGCCACCGAAACAGATGATGGATACACCATTACCGGGCAGGCGACAGGCAAGGGAAGAGCACGATGGGTGGCGAGGTGGAAGCCGGCTCTCAATGCGTTTGCAATGACGTTCGAAGGGCGAATCATCCTGAGTAAGAACTAAACCGATGCGCCAGAGCTAGATCCACCGAAAACCTGACACTCCCTAATGCACCCTCGGCGTCGCAGTGCAGTCGTTGTTCACACCCTGTCCTGACCACCTGTCGGCGGCGGTGCTCGGTCTCGTGCCCGGCCTGGAATGGACGGACGCCCGATTCCGGGGAGACCCTGCACCGAGCACGTGCTGACGGGCGTAACTAGGACTTCGCGTCTATCCGGACCGCCTGGTATCCGAGTTCCGGCATCCGGGTAGGTACCGGCTCGCTGACTAGCGTAAGAGCCGTTGAGCCGTCGAGGATTGCGTCGAGCGCGACGTTGATGATCCCGCGGGCCAGGTGCATTCCGACGCACTGATGCCTGCCGATTCCGAAGCCGAGGTGTTGGGCGATGTTTTCTCTGTCGAGCACGAACTCGTGTGGATTGTCGAAGATGGCTGGGTCACGATTGGCTGCCGCATAGGTCAGGGTGATTGGCTCGGCAGGGGTGATGGTTGTCCCTCGGATCGTCGTCTCGCGGCTGACTGTCCGGGCGAATCCGCGATAGGGCGTGAAGAGTCGGATGTATTCCTCCGCTGCCGATGGTCTGATCAGGCGGTTGGAACGGAGTTGTTCCTGCAGTGCGGGTTCGGTAGCCAGGTGTCTGGCCATGGAGCCGATGAGCAGTGGCGGTGCCACCATGCCCACAACTAGCGATTGCCGGATCGCGCCGATGACGAGGTCCGTCTCGAGGGGTTGACCGTCGACGCGTTCGCTCAACAGCGAGCTGGCAGGGTCGGATGCGACGTCCCGGGGGTTGCTGGTTCGGTCGTCAACCAGCCAGCGTGCGACCTGATACATTTCCTCGCTGAATCGGGTGACCTGCTGAGAGTCCTGGTTCCGCCATGCGTCGACCCAGTCTGTCGCTGTTGTGGCGAGCCATTCGACACGCTGCTCGTCGAGGTTCAGCCACGTTGCTGCGGCGTACGCGGGAAGCAGGGTTCCGAAGGATCGCGCGATGTCCTGGTCCTGGCCCTCGACAAAGTCGGCGAACAGCGCGGCGGCGCGGGGGCGAAGGGCCTGCACGATCTGTCCGACCCTGGTGGTGGAGAGGGTCCTGAGTAGTGCACGTCGGAATGGAGTGTGCTTGGGTGCGTCGAAATTGAGGGGTGGTCGTCGGATCCCGCGGGGATCGCTGGGCACTACGGCCTTCACGGAGGAGATGAAGAGATCCGCGTTGACCGCCGCGTCGCGTACGTCGTCGTAGCGGGTCAGGGCCCAGTATCCGCCGTAGTCGGAGGTGTGTGCGACGGGACAGTTGGCTTGCAGATCCTGATACACCTCGAATACGTGGTCGGGATCGTCGTTGCCCGCAATGCTGAAATCGTCCGTGGTGGTTCCCATTCGTTGGTTCCTTACAGTCCGATGAATTCCAGCGGAACCGAGCGGGTGCCCCACTCCGCCCACATGGCCATGCCAGGTGAGTCCGTGAGGAGGAATTCGGCGCGGGAGAGGGCTTCTTCGAGAGTGACTGTGAGCATGATGCGCGCAAGTGGGGCACCGGGGCAGCTGTGGGTTCCTCTGCCGAAGCTGATGTGGTCTTTGATGTTGGGACGGTCGAGGATGAACTCGTCGGGGCGTTCGAACACGCGGGGGTCCCGGTTGGCGGCCGTGTACACCAATGCTATCGGGTCGTCTTGCAGAATTTCTTGGCCACCGACCGTGGTGGTGTCGCGGGCAGTGCGTGCCATGCCGCGGTACGGGTTGTACAGACGGAGGAATTCTTCGACCGCGGCGGGAATCTTGTCGGGGTTGGCACGGAGGAAGGACTGCAGTTCGGTATCGCGGCCGAGGTGTACGAACATGTTGCCGATGAACACGCTGGGCGCGACCATCCCGGTCACGATGAGTTGCCTCACGCATCCGAGGATCATCGCGGCCGGGAGAGGTTCGCCGTCGTGGGTGCCGTCGAGGAGGGCTGCGGTGAGGTCTTCATCGGGACTGTACGACCCGCTCGTTCGGTCGTCGATGATGGCCTGGGCGACTTGGTACAGTTCGCGGCTCAGTCGGCGGACGGTGTCGTGATCGAGGACTTGGATGGCGTCGACGTAGGTTCCGCTGATGCGCTTGATCTCGGAGCTCAATTCCACTGAGAGGTTGAAGAACTCGGCGAAGACGTGTGCGGGGAGCTTCTGGGAGTATTCGAGTGCTACGTCGACTTTTCCCTTGTGGATGAGGGGGTCGAGGAGTTCGGTCGAGCAGCGGCGGACCTTCGGTTCGATGGCTCTCATTTTCGGCGGTGTGAAGAACTGGTTGATGATTCGTCGATACGCCATGTGTTCGGGAGGATCCAGGTGGAGTGGTGGGCGGACGCCGGTGAATGCGAAGGATGGGATCGCGTTCTGTTTGGTGGTGGTGAACCGGGAGATGTCGGTGATGACTTCGAGCAGTTCGGGGTATCCGAGCATGGCCCAGAAGCCGCCGAATTCTTGGCTGCGGGCGACGGGGCAGCGATTGCGTAGTTCCCGGAACTGAGTGTGCGCGGTGTCGAAGGCTTCGGGTACCTGGGGGTCGAAGTCGTGGTCGTCTCGTCGTGAGCGGCTGGTCGGGGCGGATTCGTTGGTCATTAGTTGACTCCCAGTAGTGCGTTGATCTGAGCGGCGTCGGCCAGTTTGATGTTTTCTACCCGTGTGAATCGCTTCGTTCCCTCGGGGTCGTATGGTGAGATGCCGTCGGAGTCGTCGTTGAGCAGTTTGTTGCCGGCCTCCGACATCAGGTAGCTGGCGAGAAGCTTGGCGCCGGCGGGGTTGGATGAGTTCTTGGACAGTGCGAGTGCGGCTTCGGGGCCGGTGGTCGGTGCCAGGCTCACCAATTGAACAGGTGCGCCTTGTTTGGTGAGGTTGTTGACGATGGCGGCGACTCCAGGGAAGCCGACTTGTGCTTCACCGGCGGCGATTCCCTGTGTGAGCGGGACAGCGCTGTTCATGAATTGTGGCTGGTTGGCTGCGATCTGCTCGAGGAAGTCGTCGCCGTACTGCTGTTTCATCAGGCTCCAGAAGGCGATGTTGGCGGGTGAGGAGTCCGGCTTCGTCAGCATCAGCTTGCCTTTGAACTGGGTGTCGGCGTAGGCCTTCCAGTCCGATGGAGTGTCCGAGGTGTCGTCGGAGTTGATGACCATCTCGCTGGGGATGAGGGAGACCACCGCGGCGGATCCGTCGTGGGTGAGGTAGTCCTTAGGGAAGGTGTCGGCGGCCGGCGGCAGGTCTTGTTTGGCGATGGGGGTGATCCAGTCCTTGGCGAGGGCATCTGCGAAGAAGCCGGAATCGGTCAGCAACATGATGTCGGCGGCGCTCTCGCCCGATGAGGCTTCGGCCGAGTAGCGCTGGATGAGATCGGCGGTCACCAGTCGGACGGGTTCGACGCGGACTCCGTAGTTCTTGCTGAAGTCTTCGGAGAGCGCGCGCAAGGTGCTTTCGTCGAGCATGCTGTAGAAGGTGACCGGTCCGGCATTCTTCGCCTCCGTGACCAGGGCTTGGGTTTCTGCGTCGAGATTGGCTGCGGTGCCCCCGCTTGCGGAGTCGGTGCCGCCTCCGCCGCAGGCGGCCAGCACGGAGGTTGCGCACGCGAGTGCGAGGAGAGTGAGTTTCTTCATGGTCGTTCCCTGTTCACGAGTTGAGGGTCAGTGAGTAGATCGGGATTTGGCGACACCGAATCGTTTCGATGTCCAGATCACCAGCAGCAGAACTGTCCCGGTTACCAGGACAAGGACGGCGGACAGGGCGGCGAGTGTGGCGTACGAGCCCCCGTTGAAGACTTCGAGGATCCGGAAACCGAGGACGACGTTGTTCGTTCCGGACAAAATCGCCGAAGCCGTGAGGTCGCCGACGATGCGGATGAACAGCAGTGCCCATCCACCAACCAGTCCGGGCAGCATGAGGGGTGCGTAGATGCGTAGGAACGTTTTCCAGTCCCGGCCGCCGCTGATCCGGGAGGCCTCGGCGAGTTCGCGGCCGACGACGGCGACTGCCGCGTCGGAGGCGATGGATGCCTGTGGGAGGTATATCGCCAGGTAGCCCAGTAGCAGAATCAGCCAGGTACCGCCGAGGTGGAAGGGCGGGCCGCCGAGGAGGAGCAGGATTCCCACGGCGATGACCATGTGGGAGATCGACGAAGGAAGTTTGATGGCGGCGTCCAGGATTTGGGTCGCGCGAGTGCGGCGCTGGGCGATGTAGATGGACACGATTGCGGCAGCCGAGATGCCGATCAGTCCGCCGACGAGGCCCAGTCCGAGGCTGTTGGTGAAGGCCTGCTGTGTCTTGGGATCGGCGAACAGCGCGGTGTGGAAGGCTTCGAAGCCGAGCGAGTCCCATTTGATCTTGGGTGTCCAGTACCCGTTGAGGGCTACGAGAAACAGTCCGGCCATGGGCAGTACGGTCGACAAGGTGACGTAGAGCAGGACGACGCCGCGAACGACTGGCCGCCATCTGCCCAGGCGAGTAATTTTGTGGGTGGCGCTCTTGCCGGTCATGCTGCTGAAGCGCGAAGTCTTGAGAATTCTGTACTGGACGAAGTACGAGATCCCGACGAACACCATCACGATTGCACTCAACCCGAGTGCAAGATCTTCTTCCGGCGGGTAGGAGAAGGTCAATAGTTGCACGATGCGCACCGCGATGACGTCGATATGTGCGGGGGTTCCGATGATGGCGGCGATCGAGAACATGCCGAATCCGAACCATGTGCAGAGCAGGAAACCGGCACCGATCGAAGGAGCGAGGGCGGGAATGGTCACGCGGCGCAAGGTGGTGAGGTAGCTGGCGCCGCTCAGTCGCGAGGCTTCCTCGAGGCTGGAGTCGAACGTGGTCATCGCCGCGGAGACGTTCATGTAGACGTAGGGCACTGCGTAGATGGTGTAGACCATGATCAGTCCGTACCAGGTGTTGATATCGAACGGTCCGCTGTCGAGGTGGATCCCAATGAATTCCAGGCCATCCCGTAGCCATGCGTTGATCAGTCCGGCCTTGGGAGAGAGGAGCATCGTCCACCCCACCGCTCCGGCGATGGGGGGCAGCAGGAACGGCAGATACGGGAGAACGTCGTTGAGCATTCCCATGCGGGCGTCGGTGCGTTCGTTGGCCCATGCGATGAGGGTGCCGATGATGACGGCCATCAGGCTGCTGGCGGCGACGACGACGACCGTGTTCAAGATCAGTTTTCCGAGGTCGGGAATCGCCAGGGTGCGTCGAATGGCCCCGAAGCTGAGAGTGCCGTTCTGCCAGAACATGTCCACCACGACGTTCATCAGCGGAACGCACACGATGACGATCAGAGCCGCGGCGATCAGGATGGCGACGAGGTTGAAGCTCGAGGGTGCATTGAGTTTGCGTGAACGCGGGTTCTTTGCCGGCAGGTTGTCAGTGGGTGGGAGGGTCTGGGTGGTCGTCACGAGGCGGCCTTCTCGAGCTCGCGTGTATCGGTGGTGGAAGAGCCCGACGTGTTCGGGAAGACCATGACGTCCTCGGGGCGGATACCGATCCAGACGGTGTCGTCGACCTGGAAGCGTCCAGGTTGGCTCGTCCAGACTCTGGATCGCATCTGAGCAGACCGAATGATGTACTCGGTGTGTGTTCCCATGAACAAGGACGCGACGATCCGGCCCTCGAACCCGTTCATATGGGTCGGCGGCTCGTGAAAGAGGTGACCCGCTTCCGGTCGCCAGAGCAGGGTCGCCTGCTCCGGTGAGCCGGATTCCGGGCCGGTGTGTACCGCCCCGACCTCGGTCGCATACACGGCGGCGGCGCCACCTGTGACCCGGCGACCGGAAAGCTCGTTGGTGTTCCCGATGAATTTCGCGACGTATTCGGTCGACGGGTGACTGTAGATTTCAGCCGGCGTGCCGAGCTGCTGCACTCTTCCCTTGTCGAGAACTGCTATTCGGGTTGCCAGCTCCATAGCCTCGGCCTGGTCATGGGTGACGAACAGGGCGGTGAATCCGAGCCGCCGCTGGGTGGCGAGCAGTTCGATACGTAGTTGCTCACGGACTTTGGCGTCGACATTGGACAATGGTTCGTCGAAAAGCACGACATCGGAGTCGTTGACGAGCGCGCGGGCAAGCGCGACCCGCTGCTGTTGTCCACCGCTGAGCTGGGCGGGATATTGGTCGCCGAGGTCACCGATACCCACCAGGGTCAGCGCGGCGTCGACCTTGTCCTTCATCGCCGCCCGGGATCGGCGTCGAGTGCGCTGATTCTCGAGCGGGTATTGGACGTTCTTGCGGGCCGTCATGTGCGGCCAGAGGGCGTACGACTGGAACATCATGCTCAATTGGCGTCGTTCGGGCGATACATAGATTCCGTCTGCACCGTTGAAGACGGTGTGGCCGTTTACCTGAATTGTTCCCGAGTCGGGTGTCTCGAGCCCCGCTACCGAGCGCAGCAGGGTGGTCTTGCCACATCCGCTCGGTCCGAGAAGGACGATGAACTCGCCGCGGTCGATGTGGATGGTGGCGTTGTCGATCGCACTGACAACGGCGCCGTCTCGGCGTCGGAACCGTTTCGACAGATTTTCGATGGCCACGGAGTGATTCATGCTTCCTCTTTCCCAGTCAACGCCTGAGTTCGGACCTCCCCTGCCCAACAGGATGAGATCGGCGTCACTGTCGATGATTGTCGGCGTTTTTATGACGATCGTCAATATTTGTCATTCTATTTTTGCGTCTACGCTAGATTTCACAACACCCTCTCCCAAAGGAGTCGCATGGTCAGCCCAGGTCAGCACAACTTTCTCGAGCACATGCGAGTCCGCACCGCCGAAGGCACACGTGCGCGCCAGATCTTGATCACCTTGATGGCCGACTACTGGCTGACAGAGGGAGCGCTTGCGCCGTCCGGTGTCCTGGTAGATCTGATGTGCGATTTCGGCGTGTCCGAATCAGGCTGCCGCACCCTCTTGAGCCGACTGACCAAAGAGGGGCGCCTCGTCGTAGTCAAGGAAGGCCGGCGAACGTTCTACTGCCTGTCCGAGCAAGCCAGAGTCCGCCTGGCGTCGGGACTGCGGCGAATCGCCGACTTCGGCCACGCCCGTCGTGAGGGCCCGGACCAATGGACGTGCGTCGGCTTCTCGGTCCCCGAGCAACAACGTGCGCTGCGACAGCAACTCCGCAAGGGACTGTCCTGGTTGGGTTTCGCCCCGCTCTACGATGGCCTCTGGATTACACCGAGGCCGGTGGCCCGTGATGCGGCCGCGCTGATCACGAAGTTGGGCATCGAATCCGCCTCGCTCTTCGAAGGAAAGATCGGCGGTATCGGGCTCGGCCACGGCAACCCGACCGACGCCTGGGACCTCACCGTCATCGAGGGGTTGTACCGGGAGTTTCTCGACGGTGCGGAACCGCTGCTCGGGGGACTCGACGAGATGAGCCTCGACCCGGCCTCGGCGCTGGTCCTTCGCACCGAACTGGTCAATGTCTGGCGGTCGTTTCCGCGGATCGATCCCGATCTGCCACTGGATCTGCTTCCGGAGGATTGGCCGCGGTCGGACGCCCAAGGCGTGTTCGTCCGTCTCTACGACTCACTTGCTCCGGCCGCGATGCGCCGGGTGCGGGGCGTGTTGGATCGCAACGCCCCGGACTACGGACAGCACGTCTCAGCGCACATCATCGGAACGCGGACCAGCACCTGGCTCGATTGATGACGGCGAGGTAAAACGACATTCCACACATGCCTCACTTTTGGCACTATCGTCTAGAAAATGCGATATATCTGAGAGAGTGCTCCGCGGCAGCAATGCAGATCCGCGCGCTGAATCCAAGCATGATCGAACAGCGGATCGAGGAGTTCATCGCGTCCCGTTCCCGAGGTAGCGTCACGGGATCGTCGATGCCCGCAGTGGAGCACTTCGATATCCATCAGTTCCACGCTGCCTGCCATGGCGGAATCTTCCCCTGCTCAGGATAGTTCTGAGCCTTGTCAGAGCCAGCGGGCCCAAGCCCCTCCTGAGAACATCGAAGACCTGGCGCGCCTCGCCCTGGGGCCAGTCCGTCGGTAGCAACTGCTGTGGCGCGCGGGGGGACCAACGCGGCGATTCTGCGCCAGTCGCGCAGCACGGTCGTTGGTAGCACCAACGCTTGGTCCGACATCAGACGGGCGAGGAGCCAACGGATTCTCGACATCATTTCCTCCGAGGACGTTGCGGGGACGCGTCCAGCCGGCCGAACGTCAGCTGCGGGCAGGACGCTTGTCGTCCGTGCGAATGCGCGAAACGGTAGTGCGCGGCGTGCGCGCGAGGACCGCACCGCACACCAGACAGGCGAGTGTTCCTACGGCCATTGCCCAGCGCGCGGAGGCACCGTCGACGATCGAACCGGCGATGATCGCCCCGACGGGGGCGACGCCGACACTGCTCATGGTCAGCAGCGCCGAGGACCGGCCGAGTAGATGGGACGGGCTCAGGGTCTGGACGGCACTGCCCAGCGAGCTTTGGAACGCACCCAACCCTAGACCGATAAGAGGTGAAACAACGAGGAAGACAACAATATTAGGAGATAGCGCCGCACAGGCCAGCGCACCGCCGAGGACGAGGGTGGCGAGCGCGACGACGCGGAGACGCACCGGGGCCAGCATCGAGACGACGAGTCCACCCACGACCGCGCCGACCGCATTGAGTGCGTGCGCGGCACCGAGCTGCGGGGCACCGGCGTCCAGACTGATGGTCACCATCGCCGTGACGACCACCATGAAGTTCATCGCCAGCACAGTCACCGCGACGTTGGTCGCGAACAGTCTCCGCAACGTCCGGTCGGCCAGTAATGTGCCGATGGCACCCCGCGCTCCGTCCGAGTCGGCAGGTCGAACGGGACGCGCCACGAACCGCTTCGCGTTCATCGAACACAACGCCACGATCACGAATCCGTAGGTCGCGGCGTTGATGCCGAAACATGTGGCCGGACCGGCCACTGCGTAGGCGATGCCGGCGATGCCCGGGCCGATCGATCGGGCCGCCGACAGGGCAACAGTATTGAGCGATACCGCCACCCCGAGTTCACGTGCTCCGACGAGTTCGAACAGGAATGCCTGGCCCGCCGTACGGTCGAACGCCTGCACCACCCCGGAGAACGCGACGATTGCGAGCAGGACGGGAAGGTGGTCGATGCCGGAGCTCGCCGCAAGAGCGAGCATCGCCGCGGCGAGCGAGGACAGTGCCGCGGTGACGAACAGGATTGACCGGGGACGGAACGTGTCCGCGGCAGCACCGGCGACGGCGGATAGCAGCAGGATCGGTGCGAACTGGCATACCGTGACGAGGGCGAGTGCGCGGGCGCTCTCGGTTTCCTCGACAATCCACAGGCTCAATGCCAGGTTCTGGAACCAGACACCGGTGTTGGAGGCGATCTGGCCGGTGAAATAGAGGGCGAAGTTGCGCCGACGGAGCGGTAGCGGGACGAGGGAAGGCATCGGGGTCTCAGCCGAGGACTCTACCCTCGAGAAAGGCGCCGATCGCGTGCTCGACTACCGTCGCCGTGTCGCCGCGCGAATCCGCGTTGCTGGCATTGATTTCGAGTACGGGAATTCCGGCTTGCTCGAGTGCCGCGGTGGTGAAGGTCCCCCCGGGCACGTCGTCGGCCACGAGGTGGACGACCGCATCGACTCCATGGGCGAGCGCCTCCTTCACGTACCACTGCGACGACCACGGCGGTGTGTAGAGCTGGTCGGTGAACCCGACGAACCGGGCGGCGAGGGTCCGCATCGGGTCGTCGCCGTAGCGCGGGTAGCCGTCGGCCGCGATGGCCAGGTACATGGACCACACGAAGACGGCCCCGTACTTCTCCTGGAAACGCTGGTAAAGACCGAGGTCGAACCAGAGACCGCGTCCGATCCACATGAGGCGGACCCGCTCCTCCGGGCACACAGCCCGGCGATCGTGCACGGCCTGCTCGACCTCCTCATACAGCGCGCGTGCGGCGTCGCGCGCCCACTCGCTGCCGCGGTGCCACTGCGGGATCATCACGGCCGGGATGCTGTCGTTGACGGAAACGGGAGTGGGGCGGGAGGACGCGATCAGGTCCCGTGTCCGCCTGTTCCACTCGGCTTGCTCGTTGACCAGATCCATCACGGCGGCGAGGCGGTCGAGGTCGAACGTCCGCCCCGTGCGTTCGGTGAGGAACTCGACGAGTTGCCAATTCTCGTCGGTCATCAGGTCCAACCGGTCGGCAGCGTACGCCTGATCCCACCGATGCGGGACGAGGTCCCACCAATTGTCGGGTGCAGTGGTCGCCGAAGATCGCTCGAACGCGAAGAACTCGGTCTCCGGATGCTGCGCCCACAGGTCGAACACCTTCCGGGTGGCGTCCCCACTGCTCTCGGCGATAACGAAGTCCGGTCGGGGCAGCCCACCCCAGGGCGCCTGCTCGGCTGGGAGGTTCATCGATCCCAGTCCGATCGCGTCGTACTGGTACGAGTCGTCCGGATAGCCCAGCTCGGCAATGGTGTTCAGGCTCGCCGGGCCCAACCGTTTGGCGGCCACGACGGACGCCCACCACTGGTTGACCACGTACGGGATCCCCATCGCGCGCAGGATTTCCTGAGGTGCGTCCGCGTTGACCAGCGCAAGCGGGGCGCCGGCGGCCACCTCGGCTCGCATCTGCGCGAACCACTCCTTCTGGTGGGCGGTGGCCGCGGTCGCTGCGGCCAGCCGCTCCGGTGAAGCTGTATGTGCTGCGCTCATCGTGCGGAAACCTCGCAATCTTCCCTGGTCAACCCTTGGAGGGCTTCCCCCAGTTCCTTATCCGGCCAGGTACGACCGCCCCCGCGCACCTTCGCCGCGGGCACGCCGTCACCGAGTTCCCGGACCAGTGCGGGAAAGTCCCAGTCCGGTGCGGGATCGTTGCGGCGGACCAGGGACAGGACCGCATCCGCACCGGCGCGCCGCACCCCCTCGGCGCTGAATCCGGCGCGGTCGGTCAACCCCGACGTCTGCGCCATCGCCCCGCAGTACAGGCGATGCAACGCGATTGCGCTGTGGGCACTGTCTAGGTCGTCACCTGCGGTCGGCACCGGCCACAGGTCCGCCACGGGGTCGCCCCAGCTGTGGTCGTCGCCCACCACTAGCGCGCCGGCCGACTCGAGCGCGGCGTAGGCGTGGTCGTGGTCGTGTGAGCTGCCGGTGACGAAGACGCGCGACCCCGCCGGGATCGGTGACGGGTCCGCGAGCAAACCCTCCGCCAGTGCGATGCACTCGGTGGGTTCCGCGGTCTGGCTGAGCGCGTACAACCGGAGGGCGTCGAGACCCGACACTGTCGGAATGGCCGATCTCCGTCGTTCGCGGACCTCGACCAGTCGGCATCCGAGGCGGGCCCGGACACTTTGTGCTGCAAGAAGATTCTCGATCTTATACGGCCGGCCAGTCCATAGCGTGATGATCGCGGCGAGTCCGGCGATCTGACTCGTGTTGTACCTGCGCGTCGAATCCCGACGCAGATGGAGGGCGTCGAGCAGGTGGACGGGCGGCACCGGACGGCCCTGCGCCGCCAGCGCACGCAGTACGTAGAACACGCGCAGCGACGCCTGGCTGTCCCGCGACACGACCAGTCCGCGGAGGAAATCGACGTCCCCGGCGAGGATCTGGTCGAGGATCGAGTAGGCGGTCGCGTCGACCGCACCCCCGAGCAGCGTGACGGCTTCTGGACTGGGTGACCGGTCGACGCTGGACAGCCGGTATGCGAGTGCACCGCAGGACTCGAGGATCTCGGGCGGCACGTCCGCTCCGACGACCCCGATCACCGCCGTCCCGTCGGCCGCGGCGGTGCGCGCACGATCGAGCCGGCTGTCGTAGTGCCTGCGCAGCCGCGCCGATACGGACGATGCCGAAGACGCGGAGGACGCCGTCACAGCGCTTTACTCTCGACGAGGTCGGCGATGTGCGACTCGTCGTACCCGAGCAAATCTGCCAAGATCTGGGTCGTGTGTTCACCGAGCGCGGGCGCGGGACGGTCGAGCGTGGTCTCGCTGCCGGACATCGTGATCGGCAGCCCGCTTCCGAACAGTTCGACCACGTTTCCGTAGGTCGGGTGTGTCAGAGGTACCACCTCACCGCGTTCGACGACGATGGGGTCGCGCACTGCGTCGCGGGGCGAGCGAACCTCCGCACATGGCGCACCGTGGCTTTCGAGGTCCGTGATCACCTTTGCAAGGGGCTTGTCGGCCGCCCACTGTCCGATCATCGCGTGGAGATCGTCGGCATTGTGGACGCGGCCGTCGCGCCGGGCGAATCGGGGATCGGTGATCAGGTCGGGGCGCCCGATCGCCGTCAGGACTCCGTGCGCGAATCCGTCGGTGGGAGCGCAGATGGCGAAGTAGCCGTCCTCCGCCTCGAAGGTGCCGAAGGGGGCGAGCCGCGGCACGAGTGCGCCGGTGCGGGTGGGCAGTCCGATCATCTCGAACGCGTCGAAGGGTTCCGCGGCCACCATGGAAGTCAGCGCACCGAGCATCGAGACGTCGACGTGCTGTCCCCGGCCGGTGCTGTCGGCCTGGATGACGGCCGAGAGGGTGCCGATGACGGCGAACAAGGGCGCGACGAGGTCGCCGATGGGTAGACCGAAGCGGATGGGGGCGTCGCCGGGGCTGCCTGCGGTCATCATCACGCCGCTGAGCGCCTGGATGATGGTGTCCATGGCTTTGCCGGTGCCGGGGCCACCCTGACTGCCGAACCCGCTGATGGAGGTGTAGACCAGTCTCGGGTTGGCGGCGGAGAGGGCCGCGTAGTCGATTCCCAGTCGCGCGGTGACACCGGCACTGTAGTTCTCGACGACGATGTCCGCCTGCGCGGCGAGGTCGAGGAAGACCTGCTTGCCGTGCGGGTTCTTGAGGTCGAGGGTCATCGACTCCTTGTTGCGTCCGCGAGACAGCATCGACACCGACATGTCGTCCGCGCTGGTGCGTTGCACCGACAACCCGTCCGGCGTGACGTATGGCGAATTGTTGCGTGCGGCGTCCCCACCGCGCTCGGGGTTCTCGATCTTGATCACGCGGGCACCGAGACCGGCGAGGAGCAGAGTCGCGTACGGCCCGGCCAGTGCGGTGGTGAGGTCGAGGACGACCTTCCCTTCGAGGGGTCGCTGAGCCATTATCGGATCCTTTGCTGTGCAGTGGGTACGGTGACCATCACGAGGTCACCGTCGCGGTGGAAGTCGGTGTCGAAACCGGCTGCGCGGGTGATCGTCTCGATGTACTCGACCACGCTCTCGGTGCGGGAATCGTCGGCGGTGAGCGGCACCGGTCGCGCGTCGTCGTCGATCCAGCACGGAACGAAGCCGGCGGCGACCAGGCCGTCGGCGTCGAAGGTGCACGTCGCGACGGCGGTGTTGCGGCTCTCGGGGTGGAAGGGATAGGACGGCATCGCCGGATCGGGGCTGAAACCGAACATTTCCTGTCGACGGGCGGCCCACGCGCGGCGTTCGGCGGAGTCGCCGCCGACCGGGGTGAGCGCATGGGTGACCGTGACGAAGTTGCCGAGCCCGTGGAAGATCGGCTTTCCGCGGTAGAACTCGATGCCGCGCATGATGTGGGCATGATGCCCGATCACCAGGTCGGCGCCTGCATCGATCGCTGCGTAGGACACCGGGGACTCGTAGTCGGCGAGGACCGCCCGGGTATGCCCGATTCCCTTGTGCAGTGCGACGACGAGGACGTCGACCTGGGGTCGCAACGCGGAGATGTCCGCCTTCATCTGGGCGAGACTGTCCGGTGCCGCGAACGTGTAGACGGTCGGCGGTCCACCCGGGGTGGCGGAGTCGAGTTCGTAGTGGGTGAGCACCTTCACGTACGCGGCACCAGCTTTCTGGGACGCCGCCCACGACTCGCGCGGTCCGACGCAGTTGTAGCTGAGCACCCCGACGCGCAATCCGGCCGCCTCGGTGACAGCCGGTTCCCGCGCCTCGGCGAGGTTCGCTCCCCCACCCGCGGTCCGCAATCCGGCCTTGCGCGAGTGGGCGATGGTGTCGAGCACACCCTCGGTACCGACGTCGTAGAAGTGGTTGCCTGCGAGGGTGACGACATCGAACCCCGCCGCCGCGACCGCCTCGAGCGCCTGCGGGTCTGCCGGCGGCGCCGGCACGTCGGTACTCGCCTGCACGCTGCTGGTCGAGTGGGGCACCTCGATGTGCCCGATGGCCACGTCTGCCGACCGGAACAGGTGATTGCTCGGCGCTAAGTAGAAGGCGGGGTCTGGTTCGTCGAGGACGAGATCACCGACAGCCATGACGGTGCAGGTCCGGTTCACTGCAACTCCTTCACGAGTTCACGTTCCCGGCTTGCTGTCAGCGACTGGGTGAATCGGCTCAGGAATCGCTGCAGACGTTCGGTCTGTGGGCGTTCGAAGAACTCCTCAGTGGTGTTCTGCTCCACCACCTTGCCCGCGACCATGAACACGCAGCGGTCTGCGACCTGGCGAGCAAACTCCATCTCGTGGGTGACAACGATCATCGTCAGCCCGGCTCGGGCGAGATCCTTGATGACACCGAGCACTTCGTCGACCAGTTCGGGATCGAGTGCGCTGGTCGGCTCGTCGAACAGCAGCACTCGCGGACGGGTGGCCACCGCCCGCGCGATCGCGACCCGCTGTTGCTGGCCACCGGACAGTTGCCGAGGGTGGGCCTGCGCCTTGTCGGGCAGACCGACCTTCTCGAGTAGCGTCTCGGCACGGACCCGGGCGTCCTCACGCGAGAACCCATGGACCGCGATGGCCGCCTCGGTGATGTTGCGCAGCACGGTCCAGTGCGGGAATAGGTTGAACTGTTGGAACACCATTCCCATGCGTCGTCGTTGCTGGGCGACCTGTTCGTCGGTGAGTGGTCGCAGGGCGCCGTGCCGCTGGGCGAAACCCAGCAGCTCTCCGTCGAGGTACATGGCGCCGCCGTCGATCTTCTCGAGTTGGTCGATGCAGCGGACGAGGGTCGACTTACCGGACCCGGAGGGGCCGAGGATCACCACGACCTCACCTTCGGCTACCTCGAGGTTCACTCCGTCGAGCGCGGTCGTGCCGTGATAGGTCTTGCGTAGGTTTGCCACCCGGACGACGGGGGTAGTTCGGTCGGTCATCGCGAGGCCCTTCCTCGAAGAAACGTGGTGCGCCAGGTGGATGTACCGCCCTCGTCACGGCGCTGCCCCTTGCCGTACCGGCGTTCGAGTCGGCGTTGGACGAAAGTGAGCAGAGAGACGACGACCAGGTACCAGATGCAGGCCACCAGCAGCAGCGGAACCACCTGGTACGTGCGGTTGTAAATCAGCTGCACGGAGAAGAGGAGGTCGGTCATGGCGATCACCGAGACCAGGGAGGTGCCTTTGAGTAGCGAGATGAATTGGTTTCCGGTCGGGGGAACGATCACGCGCATGGCTTGCGGAAGGATGATGCGCGAGAAGGTCCGCCACTGGGTGAAGCCCATCGCGCGTGCGGCGTCGCGCTGGCCCGCATCGACCGCTCCGAGACCGGACCGGATGATCTCGGACATGTACGCGGCTTCGTGCAGGCTCAAGCCGATCAGGGCTGCGGTGAGCGGGCTGATCAGTGCGGTCGACGACCACGACCCGAACGTGGGTCCGAACGGGATTCCCACGGAAATTTCCGGCAGAAGATAGGCCAGGTTGAACCAGAAGATCAACTGCACCAGCGGTGGAATGCCGCGGAAGATGCCGACATAGGCCTGGCACACGATTCGTACGGGCCAGAAGTCACTGGCATGGCCGGCCGCGAGGGCGATGCCCAACAGCGATCCGACCGTCATGCCGACGATGGTGATGAACACCGACATCGCGAGACCCTGCAGCACCGTCGGGTAGAACAGGTAGCCCCAGACGATGTCCCAGGCGAACCGTTCGTTGGTCACCACGAAGTTGACGAATTGGGCGGCCAGAACCAGGAGGATCACCGAAATGATCCACCGGGCGGGGCGCAGGCGTGGCCGGGCCCGGGCGACGTCGGTCTCTTCGGGTCTCGGTCTGGAGTGAGGTTCCGCGGACCCTGGGGCGGTCATCGAGTTCCCCTGTTCTTCGGTCACGGCCGCGGCAGACAGGCGCGGGTTCATGCGGCCGGGGTGGGGTTGAGAACCGGAGCGGGAATGGCGATGTCCTCGAGCTGCCACTTCTTCACCAGCTCCTGGTACTGCCCAGTCTCGAACAGCAGCTTGAACGCCTCGTAGAAGACCGGTCCGAGCTCATTGGTCTTCGGCGTCAGGAGAACGAGCTGGTCGGCGAGTGCGCCCTGCTCCTCGGTTTGGGCGACGGTGCGCCACGTGTTCGGTTGCGCCGCTGCCGTATCGATCGCACCGCTCTGTGTCAGTGCCGCCGAATCGGCCCGGCCGGACTGCACTGCCAGCAGCGTCGCGTTGGTGTCGGCGAGACCGACGAACTCCACCCCCGGCTGCCCCTTGGCAGCGCACCAATCGGACAGTTTGTGGACCTGTTCCTCGGTGATGGATCCGACGACCCCCGCGGATCGGGTCCCGCAGAGCGCATCGGCGTTCTCGGCGTCGATGCCCCCGTTCATCGGGATGAGGTAGGAGGTGCGGCTGGTCAGCCACTGGACGCCGTCGAATTGTGCGAGCCGGTCCGGTGTCGCCTTCACCGGGCCGTTGAACGCGTCGTACCGGCCCGCGAGCATCCCGGACAGCATGGCGGGAAGACCGCTGGTGATCTCCGTCCGGACGGGAATTCCCAGTACTCCCGACAGCGCCTGCTGGACGTCGGGGTCCATCCCGGTGACCGTTTTGCCATCCGGTCCGACGGTCCGGTACGGGGGGTGCGAGTCGCCGGCGAAGACGATTTCACCTTTGTCCTTGATCGCCTGCGGCAGTTGGTCGTACAGGACGCCGGCGTTGGCGCCCGGTCCCGACAGCTTCTCGGTGTCGGCGGTCTTCTGATCGATCGACGTACAACCGGCCAGCGCCAGCGCCGACAACGCGACGGCGGCGCAGAAGGTCTTTGAACGAGTGAGCCTCATTGGTCCCTCACTTGATGGTCGAGAGGCCCCGAGACCCAACGTCCCTGAAGCCGAAAGTGATGCGTGCAACAGGGATGAAGTTAGTTCAATACTCTACTTCCGTCAATATTCTGACGAAGGTTCGTGCACCGCCATGTTTGCGGTCCGCAGATCGAGGCGTTCTCCGGCTTCCACCCGGGCGACCGGGTCGAGCTGGTCGTGCAACGCGCGGAACAGACGCTGCGCCGGCGCCGCGGGCCAGTCCGCGGGCAGGTGCTCGAGTGGCAACCGTGGGTCCTGACGAATTACCTCGAGCCACTCGGTGACCAACACCAATTGGGTGGCCAGCGCGCCGCCCGCACGACTGCCCGGGCCGTTCCACCGGTCGAGAAACTGCGCATATCGGTCGGCGATACCCGCGATGTCCCAGGCGTCGCACAGCATCGCGGGCACGTCCATTCCGGACTCGGCCCTGCTGTAGAACACTCGCACCTTGTCGCTGCCCTCGACCCCGTCGAGGACGTCGGTGACGTCACGCGTGGACGGTGAAACCCACAGTCCTCCTTGAAGTGAACCGAAACCGGCCCACTGCAGGCGCGCCCGGAGTTCGTGGCGCTGCTTCTGCCAGGAGTCGGGAAAGCTGAAACTGAGAAGGGTCCATGTTCCGTCCCAGCCGCTCTCGACGGCGCCGGTGCGCCAGATCCGGACGTGGCCGTCCTGCAAGATGGCTTCCGCTCGCGAGGTGAGTCCGACATACGAGCGCCTCCCGTTCCGGCACTTCGTCAGTAGACCGCGCTTGACCATCCGGTCGAGCGCCGAGCGAGTGGCATGCTCGCCGACGCCCACCGAGGTCAAGACATCCAGGATGCTCGACGTGCCGACAAGGACGTCGCGGCCAAGCACGTAGCGTCCAAGAACCGTCAGCAGAACGCTCTGCGCCTTCACACCGCTGGCGGACTCGTCATGCAGATCAATTGCGCTCGTCATAGATATGACAATAACCCGCGATGGCAACAAAGACATCACGGCACGCAGAAGCAGTCATGCGTTTTCACTCCCCGCCGCAAGGCGGGCCGACCCATCTGCCACGAAACGCTGATACGCGAGGCAATCACCCTTCATTTATGAGACACACTGTACATCGACCGGACATGATTTTGTATCGTGTTTGGTGCGGCTGCGGTTGGCGATGAAACGGCGATGAACGGCTGCACCGCTACCCTGTGTCGGTGAATGACAGCTCGGCGCGACCGCAATACCAGAATTCCCAGCGACTCCTGACCGCCCTGCTGGGCGACTACTGGTTCTGGCGCCGCGAGCCGTTGCCGTCCCGCGTACTGGTCGACCTACTCGCTGAGTTCGGTCTGGCCGAACAGGCTGCCCGCGCCGCGATCCGCCGACTCGCCGCGCGCGACCTCGTCACCGTCTCGAAAGTCGGCCGGACCACCTTCTACGGCGTCCCACCCAAGACCGAGGATCTGGCGATGCGTCGGCTCATCCGCATCTTCCGGTTCGGTTCGGGTGACCGCGCGTGGGACGGCCTCTGGACCTTCGTCATGTTCTCGGTGCCGGAGGAACAGCGTGAGCTCCGACGCATCCTCCGCACACGGCTGCGAGCCCTCGGCCTCGGCCCCCTCTACGACGGTGTATGGGTGTCACCGTGGGACCTCACCGAAGAGGCGTGCACTTCCCTGTCAGCCGTCGGCGTCGAGCGTGCGACCGTCAGCCGCGCCCGGACCACTGAGTGCGACACTCTGAACGGCAACCCCGTGACCGCGTGGGAGCTCCCCGACCTCGCGCGCGAGTACACCAGCTTCGTCGAGGACGCCACGCAGTTGCGCGCGCGTATCGCGGAGCAGCGGACCACCCCCGCCGACGCATTGATCATTAGAACGAAGGTGATGGCGCGATGGCGAAGCTTCCTCGACATCGATCCCGACCTCCCGGCCGAAGTGCTGCCCCATCCGTGGCCGCGGGACGAGGCTCGGCGCAACTTCGTAGACATCTACGACAACCTCGGCCCGCTGGCGGAGTCACGGATGCGGGAGATCATCAATCGACATGCGCCGGAACTCGCCGGTCTCGCTGTGCACCGCACGAGTACCAATTTGCAACGTGGCGCGGATAGCTGACCCGGCAAATGGCGAATGGCGAATGGCGAATGGCGAATGGCGAAGATTCCCACCGATGTACCCAGTGATACCCGCACTGAGCGGGGAGTGTCGAGGTGTCGGACGGTGCTCCAATTCATCCCCATAATCCGGCTGTTGCCAGCCCATTCGGCGAGGGCGAGCCACCGTCACTGACGGGATTACTGCGTGCTTTTCACAAAGATCTTGCGGATGGTCTCGTGGATCTCCCAATCCATCTTCTCGCCGGCGTCGACGACGACAAAATCCCCGGGCTAGCCCGATTCGGTCAATCGGGGCTCGATCACCAGGGCAATGGTCGCGGCCACGACGCTGCCGCTGAGGACTCCGGCAAGCGCGGTGGCCCACCGCTGCCCAACCGAAGCATCGATGGAGGTCAGTGCGCTTACCAGCATTGCGGCCGACCCAGCCAATGCCAGGGTGACGGTCGAGCGCAGAAACTGGCTGGCGCCGTTCTGGAATCGCAGAAGCGTCGGGGGGATCAGTACGTTCGAAACAATGAGCAGCGCAATACCGACGTAGAGCAAAGCATTCATTGGTTTCCTCTCACAGGGCGGTGGACGGTGAGGGGCGAGCTCCTAGCTTGCCGAAGACCAGTGCCACCCACCGACGTGACGGGTAGTCAAGGCGTCGTGGTTGCTCAGGCGCACGTGTCCTGACCTCCTTCCAGGAGTGTCGTTGTGCACACGCGCGGATATCGAGATTCCGGCAAGGGCACCGGGAGAGAAGAAGTGGCTCGCCGCCACGTCATATATCCGCGGGACTGCGTATGGGGTTACTCCCGCCAACTTCACCCACTCTTCCATTGATGCCCGGGCGCAACGCTGGTACTCCCCTACCAAAATTTGCCAACTAATTGAGCAAACATCGCCGATGCCTTCATGCGCGGGGCAGATGTTTTCGCGGCATGCGAGCGTTGATTGCCCCAGTCGCGCATGTCCCTCAGGTGAGGGTGAGGTTGCCGTAGGGGATGGCCGGCCCGCGCCACGGCTTTTGTCGTTCCCGAAGGGCCGCTCAACGACATTGCGGCCCTTGCACTTCTCCTCTTCGAGGCAAACAGGCAGACTATCACCGCCGCCCTTGCGGGCGCGTGTGCGCTTCCGGTCGTCCGCTTCGGCGATGACCGCCTCGATCCCCGCGGGCGCAGGTGGGTGCGGATCGCTTTCGGCGAAGACGCTCGTCACCCAGCACCGCTGGGACGAGTCCGAGCAGCTCGGATTCGTGATCGTTTATGACACAACATATTCTGCTGCTGTCGTTCGGACCCTTGATGCGTACCTCGCGAACCGGAGCGAGCGTTCTCGACACGGCCACCGCTGATCGGCTACAAACCCTCCATCTCCACGACCCGCAATGCAAGCGCCACATCCAAGCGCAGAATCGGATCCGTCGTGAAAGGGCCGACGATGCTCTCCAACTTACCGATCCGGTAACGCAACGTGTTGTAGTGGAAATGCAGGACGCGTGCAGTCTCGGCGACGTTGCAGTTGGTGTCCAGGAGTACCTGGAGTGTCTGCCGGAGATCGATCGCCTCGTCGGCGTCGCCGGCCAGCGAACCGAGGACCTCACTGGCGAAGGCTTGGAGTTCAGCGCTGTCGTCGACCAGGGAGAGCAGTCTGTGCACGCCCAGGCCGTCGAAGTGGGCGACAGCACCGTTCCCGCGCATGCGCCGCCCCACCGTCACCGCCTTCCGCGCCTGGTCGTACGCCTGCGGGATGTCGGCCACCGAGTCGATGACGCGACTGACTCCGGTGCAGAACGAATGCCGGCCGCCTCCACGGTCCCCGGTGACAGCCGCGATCAATTCCTCGATCACAGTTTTGGTGTCACTGCCGCCCACCGGCATCAACGCCACCACTTCATGACTGAAGCCAACTACCGGTGCGAACCGATCCCGGCGACGGACCACCTGCTGCCAGGCAGCGGTGAGCCGCTGCTGCGGCATTCGCCCGGCAACCGGCGGGGGTGTCGTCCGGCCGGCCGTCGCCGGATCGGCGTCCGGGTCGAGCTCGGCGACGACGACCACCATGCTGCGGTTCACGTCCCATTCGAGCTGCGCGCAATGTTCCGTGATCTGGGCGGCCGTCCCTGCCGTGCCGTTGAGAACATCGCGCAGGAAGTCGCCGCGAAATTTGGATTCGACGGCCGACACCGCGAGCTGCTTGGTGACCGCCAACGCGACAACGGTTGCGGCGCGCTCGAGCGCTTGCACGGTGACCGGGCCCAGTCCGCCATCTGCCACGAAGGCGACGATGAGGCCGTGGTCGGTGCCGCCGGCGACAACCGGCGCGACGGCGATCTGACCTGCCTCGGTGCCCGGTGCCGGCTGCAGGCCGTGGTGTAGGCGCTCGGTACGAAGCCGGCCGGACGGGTCGAACAGCGGCAACCCGTGCAGCGCCTGCAGGTTGGGAGTCGCACCCGCTGTCGCCTGCACTCGCCCGTCGGGCGTGCAGATGAGGACCGCGGCGTCGAACAGCGCCGCGACCTCGTCCGCAATCTGCGGCAGATCCCCGCCCTCGAGGACGATCTTGGTCAAGGCACGGTGCATGCGGTCCGCAACGTCCAGTGCCCACGCCTGACGATCGACGAGGTGGGTAAACACCTCGGACATCACCTCGTCGAATCCAATCTCCCGCGGGATGAGGAACAGCGGAAACCCGAGACGGTCGGACGCCTCGAGCATCGCGGCGGGAAGCTCGTCGAGGTACCGGCCCTCCTTCACACCGAGTGCGGCCGCGCCGCGCTGGGCGAGACCTTCGATGAGCTCGACCAGCGCGGCGGGGTCGAACGGCTGGCCCGAATCGGCATGCCGCAGCGGGAATCCGGTGGTGATCAACAGTTCGTTCGGCTTGACCCACGGCAGTATGTCCGGCACCTCGATGACGTTGACCCGCAGGACGATCTGCTCCAGGCCGCCAGCCCCCGCGATCAGCTTCGAGCCGGTCAGGCTAGGCAGGGTCAGCAGCTCTCGAACCGTCAACTCGTAGCCGACCAGTGTTGGCAAATCATGTGCCTGTGGCCGCTCTCCGTTGGCAACATCTTCCATATACCAACCGTACCTGGGCGACGATACAGCGCCGCGTCACCAGCACGGCTCAGCCCGGGAGGAGCGCGGGCGGAAGCACACGCTCCACCCACTTCGTTGCCTGCTCGTACGCGTGGGCGAGTTGGAGAACGGCCCGGTCTGCGCCGTGTCGTCCGATGATCTGTATTCCCATGGGAAGCCCGCGGCCATCGAAACCGACCGGCATCGCAGCAACCGGAAGACTCGCCATCGTCCACGGTGCGACGGTCTCCATCCACCGGTGATAGGTATCCATCGGCCGGCCCGCGATCGTCGTGGGCCAGTGTGTGGCCTTGTCGAACGGAAACACCTGCGCACTGGGCGCGAGGATGTAGTCATAGGTGTCGAACATCTTCGTGACGGCCGCCTGCCAGTCGTTGCGTGCCGCCGCAGCCCTGGTGACGTCGAGCGCGGAGAGAGCGATTCCGTGCTCCATCTCCCACACGAACTCGGGCTTCATCTGCGCGCGTGTCTGCGGGTCGTTGTAGAGGTCGACCAAGCCGAGTTGCGCCCACCAGCGCCACCTCAGAAACAGCTGCCAAATGTCCTCGGGCTTGTAGTCGGGGAGCGCCGCCTCGACGCGGCAACCGATGTTCCCGAACGCCTCGAATGCGGACTCGCACAGTTCGAGGACTCCGGGTTCCGTCGCCAGGTACCCGCCCCAGTCCCCTACCCATGCGATCCGCGTCCCGCTGAAGTCACGTTCGAGGCTCCGGGTGAATACCTCGGGGTCCTCGTCGATGCCCAGCGGGGCATTGGCATCGGGACCCGCCATCGTGGACAGCAGGTGCGTCACATCAGCCACCGACCGTCCCATTGGACCGACAACTGCGCCCTGCGCGATGAATCCGGCCTCGGGGATGCGGCCCCACGACGGGCGAAAGCCCACAACGTTGTTGAAGGCCGGCGGATTGCGCAGGGACCCCATGTAGTCGCTGCCGTCGGCAACCGGGACCATCCGCAACGCCAGGGCCGCAGCAGCGCCGCCGCTGCTTCCACCGGCGGTGCGGGAGGTGTCGTACGGTGTCGCCGTCGTGCCCCAGACCGGGTTGTAGGTTTGGGATCCGAGTCCGAACTCGGGGGTGTTGGTCTTGCCGATGATGATGGCACCGGCTGCCCTGATCCGGGTGACGAACAGTTCGTCCGCGTCGGCGATCCGGTCGGCAAAGATGGGTGATCCGGAGGTGAACGGTAGGCCCTTGACCGCGGAGAGGTCCTTGACGGCGTGCGGGAAGCCGTGCATCCAGCCGAGGTAGTGCCCGTCGGCCAGTTGGCGGTCCCGCTCGTGCGCCTCGGCCAGCAACTGGTCCCGGTCACGCAGGGCGACGATGGCGTTGACACTGCGATTGTGCAGTTCGATGTGGTCGAGATAGGCGGTCATGACGTCGATGCACGACACCTGGCGGCTCTTGATCGCACTACTGAGCGTCAACGCGTCACACATGACGAGCTCTCCGTATTCGCGCGGCTGGCCCGAGGGTCCCGTGCGAGGGCCGGAATCGCCGACGGTGACGGGGTCGATGACGTGTGACATGGGTGAACCTCTCCACGTTTCAAAAACGAATACCGGCGAACCGCCGACGTGCATGGACTCCGACCGCAACATCGTTCACAATCGGCGGTCGGTGTGGTCGAGGTCGCGCCGCGGCCCGGTTACCGGGCCGCGACACAACCTCACTCACGGTGTGAGCACGAACTATTGGCCGAGGTCGACGATGGCGGCCACGGGGCCGCCGCCCTCCGGACCCTGGTGTGCTGCCGACACCGACACGAACACCGCCGGATCCCCCGTCACCGACGACGCGACACCGCCCACGCAGGACTTGATCTGGCGGTGCCAGTGCACGTCCGAGTCATCGAGCATCGCGTTGCGGCGGCCACGAACCGTCCCGTCCTGGCTCGCTTCACACTTGAGGAAGACGTTGACGAGCCGGCCGTCCAGGTCGCTCGTGCGGGGCCGCTCGGGCAGCTCGAGTCCGGCGTCACGGATCGCCGCCCAGATGCCGTCCTGGTCGAGCGGGTCCTTCATCACGCTGTGCCCGATCCGGTATCGACCGCCGACGCCACGCGCATTGCCGACGACGACGACCTGGGCCCTGTCCAACTCGACACCCGACGAACAGGATGCCACCGACGAGAAGAGGTCCCGGCGGTGCATGACATCGGCATCGCTGGGCATGTCGACCTCGCCGAGCGCGACGGCAATCCCCAGTGCCGTAACACCGTTGGACAGGTCCATCGACTCGTGGGTGTGCTCGGTCCACACCGTCTCGCCGCGGCTCTTGGCGTCGCGGATGGTGTGGATCGTCAGCAACGGCGTCTTCGTCTGCACGTAGTGCACGTCGGCCGGGTCGCTGATGCCGGCATTGGCCATCGCCATCTTCACCGCCGCGGCCACCTTCGTGATCATCGGCGTGCGACCGATGTCCTCGGGCAGCAGCTGCTCACTCATCGCGACACCGACGGTCAGCCGCGGCTCGTCGGTCTTCGCCGCCTTCCCGGCTGGCACAGTCGCGAAGATCGTTGCGTGCGGGCTGATCACACCGTCGGTCCCGCCGGACCACACAATGGGCACCTCGGCCACCTCGTCGGCGCTGCGGCGGCCCTTCGCCGAGAGGACCTCACGAAAGGCTCGGTCCGCGATGATGCGCGTGTAGTCGTTGACGCCGCCGTTGCCTTCGGTCTTGCCGATGACAGCGACGACACGGTCCGCTTCGAGCACGCCGTCGTCGATGAGCTTGGCCAGCTCGCTGGCGTCGGACACGCTGTGCAGCGGAACCTTGCGGACCTCGATTGCGTCGGGCATTGACATCTCCTCTATGTGGGCTTGCGGGGTAGGAAAATCAGACGGTGACGATCGTTCGGCTGGCATCGGCGCGTCCACGGTGAACACGGTGCGGGATGTCGCGACCACCCCGCCCCATCTCAACGAATCGGCATGCGGGTCGTGACCTCGGCGAGCACCGCCAGAAGCCACCACCTACTGGGCGGATCACCGGGAACCCGATCAGAACTCTCACGCCGCCCACGCTATGAGGGCGACCACCTTTGGGCACTGGCAATATTTGCCCAAACCAGAGCTACAATTGGGCAGATCTGACTCGCCGCCGCCGCGCGGCGCGACGGCATCCCCGTCTCGCTGACCAGGTATGCCGGCGTCTTCCACGGCTTCGTCACCGAGATCGGCGCGTTCGCGCAGACGAAACAGGCGATCGACGAGGTGTGCATACACCTGCGCGAGACCGCGCGGGAATAGCTCCGCACCCGCGGTTCCGCCGAATTCAAGTCGCCCCTATCGACGCCCACGGAGGACGCGACCAACTCCGTGTCACTCGTGGTTCGGCTTCGAATCTTCGCAGGGAAGAGTGTGAGCACTTCTCCAAACGGAAGATGAGCGGGAGATAAGTAGGCTGCGCAAACCAGGGCCTCGGGTCACTTGCCACGGTAGGTTTTCGGAAATCGAACCAGCTTCCCGCCCGGTCGGCGAATCCTTGACCGAGACATTCGTGGAACCCGACGAGTGCCCGGTCGCGACGCGCCGGATCGGTTATCCCGCAACGGTTCTTCCGCGCGATCCCATACCTCGAGGAAACACATGCTCTCTTGCACAGCTAAATCCGGACTCGTCACCGGCGCCTCCGGTGGTCTCGGCCGAGCAACGGTTCTGGCGCTGGCCGCCCACGGCGCCAATGTCGTCGCCCTGAGCCGCAACGCCGACAAATTGCAGGAAACCGCACAGATGGCCCACGACCTGCCTGGGACCGTTTTTGCGGTACAGGCCGATGTCACCGACGAACGGAGCGTGGTCGACGCCCTCACGCGGGTCGAGACCAGCTTCGGAACACTCGACTTCGTGGTCAACAATGCTGGGCGTCAGATCGAACGGAACTTTCTGGAGACGACCAACGAGGACTGGGACACTATCGATCTGACCAACGTGCGCGGCCCCTTCTGGGTATGCAAACACGCCGCAGCGGCGATGCTGCGACACGGCCGCGGAGGGAGCATCGTCAACATCGCCTCCGTCCTGTCGGTGAGCGCCGACCCCATGCTGACCGCGTACACCGCCAGCAAGCACGCGGTCCTCGGACTTACTCGGAGCATCGCCGTCACGCGCGAATTGGCGCGCGCCGGGATTCGCGCGAACGCGGTGCTTCCCGGCGACATGAACACCCCGATGGTCCAGCAGTACTTCGCCGCCCACGCCGACCCCGAGCTGGCACGGCAGGAAATTTCCTCCGCCTATCCGATGGAGCGCATCGCCGAACCCGCGGAAGTCGCCAATGTGGTGCGGTTCCTCGTGTCGGACGACGCGTCGTTCGTCAACGGCGCGGCCATCGTCGTCGACGGCGGACTCGGCGCGGCCCTGTACACGAACTGACGTCGCGGCAGACACACGAAGACACCGCCGCGTACTTGTCGCTGAGGAGCCGACGACGTTCCTCGGCATCCATCCTCGAGGTCGACACCACACTCCGCTCTCCATTAGTGGACAGTGGGGCAGATGCACCGGGTAGTGCCGCGAGACCGCGCCAAACAAATCTGCGTCTCCAGCGGACACAACGACTAGCCATATTTGGCAGATGCCTTACCGTATAATGGTGTCGCGGACGGCGACGTACGAGGAGGGCAATCGTGAGGGACTTCAGGCCGGTACGGAGCCGTAGCGCGGGCGGTGACGTCATGCATCAGATCATCGACCGCATCAAGTCTGGTGAGCTGCGCGAAGGCGATGTTCTGCCCGGGGAGCGGGCGCTCGCCGCACAGATGGACGTCTCGCGTCCGACGGTCAGTAGCGCGATCTCCAAGCTGGTCGAGGCGGGCATCCTCAGGAGCCGCCCGGGCCGGCACGGCAATCCCGAGGTGATCTCGATCTGGATTCCCGAGGGCCTCGAGAATTTGCCGGAGGCCGACCCGCTCCAGGCGGACGAGATCTTTCGCATTCTGGAGGCGCGCAAGACCCTCGAGCCGCGCGTGGCGCAGCTGGCCGCCGTGCGTGCCACGGACGAGCACTACCAGCTGATGCAGCATTCGATCGATCTGCTGCGCGCCCACAAGGACCACCTCAGCCGGGCCGCTCAGGCCGAGCTGCTGTTTCACCGGACCATCTGGCGCGCTGCGGGCAACCCGTCCCTCGAGGCGATGATGAAGGGACTGGAGAAGGAGCTCGCGCCCGTCCACGACATGATGCTGCGCACCCCGGAAGACTACGAATGCGGGGTGGAGTTGCACGAAGCGACGCTGGCGGCCCTCAAGCGGGGCGACCCGGTCGAGATCGAGCAGGAGATGTACCGGCATCTCGGCCACTTCGAGAGCATCGTCGCGGACGTTCTCCAGCGCACACCGCATCGGCAACTGCCGGCCTTCCTCACCGCGGGAGTCCCCTGACCCGTGCCCTTCCCTTCCCCCTGAGGCGGATGATCTGACGATCATCCGCCTCGGCTGTATTTACCTTGCCAAAAATGGCCAAGTTAATTATCCTCTTGGGTGTGATCGGCGTCTCGGCGCCGCGTGAGTGAACAGACGAGTGAATGCGCGACCCGCGGTTGCCGTCTCGCTCCGGTACGACCCAAGGCCGTGAGGCCGGGAGGAGATATCCCGATGACAATCGGCGATGGGACACCTACACCTTCGGATCGGGCGGACGTCCTGATCATCGGCGCCGGCCCCTCCGGGGGTGTCGTGGCCGAGCACATGGCCCGGCACGGGTTCTCGGTGGTCTGCCTGGAGCAGGGCCGCTGGATCAACAACAGTGAGTTCCCTGGCGACAAACCGGAATTCGAACTGCTCTCGCAGAAGCAGTGGTACCCCGAGCCGAACGTGCGCGGCACCGCAACCGACTATCCGACCAACGTGTCCGAGTCGGACGTCTCCCCGGTGATGTTCGCGGGCGTCGGGGGCAGCACGCTGATCTACAGCGCGCACTGGATGCGACTGCTGCCCTCGGACTTTCGGATCAAGACCCTCAACGGTGTCGCCGACGACTGGCCGATCACGTACGAGGACCTCGCCCCGTACTACGACCGGATGGACGCCGCCGTCGGCCTCGCCGGGCTCGAAGGCGACCCGATGTACCCCGACGGCATGGTGCCTCCGCTGCCCCCGCACCCGATCGGCCGGATCGGGCGGATCGCGGCCCGCGGAATGAACAAGCTGGGCTGGCACTGGTGGCCCTCCCCCAACGCGATTGCCTCCCAGAAGCATGGTGAGTTCGCGCGATGTGCCCGGTGGGGCACCTGCGAGAGCGGTTGTCCGGAAGGGGCGAAGTCATCCTTCGACCTCACCCATTGGCCGACCGCCATCCGGCACGGCGCCCGGCTGATCACCGGCGCCCGGGTCAGCACGATCACCGTCGACGCCAAGGGCCGCGCAGACGGCGCCGTCTACGTCGACGCCGCCGGACACGAACACCGGCAGAAGGCCCGGTTGGTCGTCGTGGCCGCGAACGGCATCGGCACCCCACGCCTGCTGCTGCTCTCCGCGCACGGCGGCGCCCCGAACGGGCTGGCGAACTCGTCCGGTCTGGTCGGCAAGCGGCTGATGCTGCACCCGAACGCCGAGGTCACCGGCATCTACGACGAGCCGCTCGACAGCTGGCTGGGGCCGGCCGGGCAGGCCATTCACTCCCTCGAATTCTACGAGACCGACCCCTCCCGCGGCTTCGTCGGCGGCGCGAAATGGCAGGTGATGCCCATCGGTGGGCCGCTGCGCGCGCTGTCGCTACACGATCGGCGCCCGTTCGCCGAAAAGTGGGGGCCTGCCGTGCACGATCGCATGGACGAAACGCTGGGCCGCGGCCTGCAGTGGGGCATCAACTCGCAGGACATGCCGGAGGAGACCAACCACGTCGATCTCGACCCGACGCTCACCGACTCGAACGGAATCCCGGCTCCGCGCGTCCGCTACCGGTTGTCGGAGAACACGAAGAAGCTCCTGCAGTTCAACCTCGAACGCGCCGTCGAGGCGCACGAGGCCGCCGGAGCGGTGCACACGGTGGCGACCGACCTGTGGCCGGAGCAGCCCGGACACCTGCTGGGCACCGCCACGATGGGCACCGACCCCGCCACGTCGGTGGTCAACGAGTGGAACATCGCGCACGACGTGCCGAACCTGGCGATCGTCGACGGCAGCGTCATGCCCACCTCGGGTGCGGTCAACCCGACCGCGACCATCACGGCACTGGCGCTGCGTGCCGCCGAACACCTCACGAACAACGCACGCTGGCAGGAGATTTCCGAATGACCCACCTGAGCGAGCAGGAACGGCAGACGCTCTGGCACATCGCCGACGTCCTCATTCCCGCCACGACGACCCGGCCCAGCCTCCGCGACGCCGACCCCGAGGGCATCTGGCTCGAGCGAGCTCTCACGGCACGCGTGGACCTGGTCGGTGCGCTGCAGGCGGAGCTGGCACTGCTGGCGACGGCCTCAGACCTCGAACCGGCAATCGTCGACCTGCACGAGAGCGACCGGGCGCGGTTCGACGTGGTGGCCACCGCGGTCAGTGGCGCCTACTACCTCGTCCCCGAGGTACGTGGCCTGATCGGTTACCCCGGTCAGCATCGCAACCCGCCCCGACTCGAGGAAGCCGCCGAGGAACTCTCCGACGAGATCTTCGAGGCAGCGATGAACTATCCCGGCTCCTACCGGCCGACACCTCGATAGCCCCCGTCACCCATCACACCTGCCTCACAGCAAAGGACTCCACCATGACCCTCTCCACGATCGGATCCGACCAGCGTTCGGTTCTCCACAAGCTCGCGGGACGAGTGGCCGGCAACTTCGTCAACGGCCGCTGGACCCCGTCGAACTCGCCGGAGACCATCACGGTGCTCGACCCGTCCACCGGCCGCGAGATCGGAACGGTCCCGGCTTCCTCCGCTGCCGACGTCGACGCAGCGGTGGCCGCCGCCCGCGCCGCGCAGCCCGGATGGGCGGCCCTCACCCCCGCCGCGCGCTCGAAATTCCTGCTCGACATCGCCACCCTGACCGAGGAGCTTCTCGAGGAGATCTCGGTCATCGAGGCCGTGGATGCGGGCAAGCCGATCACCGCGGTCCGGGACGAGGAACTGCCCGGAGTGATCGACGCGATGCGGTTCTTCGCCGGCGCCGCCCGCACCCTGCCGGCCCCCTCCAGCGGCGACTACCTCGAGGGCGTCTCCTCGATCATGCGCCGCGAACCGATCGGCGTCGCTGCAGGCATCACGCCGTGGAACTACCCGCTGCTGCAGGCGGTCGCGAAGGTGTTCCCCGCGCTGGCCACCGGCAACACCTACGTCCTCAAGCCCGCCGAGACCACTCCGTACTCGACGGCGTGGCTCGCCGAGATCATCGCCCGGGTCCTCCCGGACGGAGTGTTCAACGTCGTTTTCGGCACCGGCGCCGTCGCCGGTGACGCACTGGCCCGGCACCCGAAGGTCGACGTGGTCTCCTTCACCGGCTCCATCGACACCGGCCGCAAGGTCGGCATCGCGGCCGCCGACGGCATCAAAAAGGCCATCATGGAGCTCGGCGGCAACTCCCCGGTCATCGTGTTCGGCGACGCCGACCTCGAATCCGCGCTCGATGCGATCGCGACCGGTGGGCTGTACAACACCGGTCAGGAGTGCATGTCCGCAAGCCGGGTCATCGTGCACGCGCCCCTGCTGGACGCGTTCGTCGACGGACTGAAGGAGCGGTGCAGCCGGGAGAAACTCGGTGACGTCCTCGACCCCACCACCACGGTGGGACCGATGAATTCGGCTCTGCAGCGTGACCGGGTGCTCGCCAAGATCAACGGCCGCAGCACCGGCGCCCGCGTGGTGTCCGGCGGCGAGAGCTGCGAGGGTGACGGGTTCTTCTTCCCGCCGACGATCGTCGTCGGAGTCGCCGACGACGAAGAACTGGTCCAGGAGGAGATCTTCGGGCCGGTGTTCACCGTGCAGACCTTCGAGACCGAAGAGCAGGCGATCGCGCTGGCCAACGGCACCCGGTACGGGCTGGCGTCGTCGTTGTTCACCAGCAACGTCGGTACCGCCACCCGCGTCCAGAACGCCTTGAACTTCGGCACCGTGTGGGTCAACAACCACCTGGTCTTCGCCGCGGACCTGCCCGTCAGCGGATTCGGGGCCTCGGGCATCGGCACCGAGAACGCCGAGTCCGGACTGCTCGAATACACCCGCCTCAAGCACGTCATGGTGGACAACCGCTAACCGGCCCGCCGCGACCTCGACCCCACCAACCCTCCCCTGTCCGGGCAGCGTCACTCCGCCCGGACAGGTCGGAAGAAACGAAGGAATCACTGTGGCGCAACATATTTGGGACCGCCCCGCGCAGTACATCGGGGGCCGTTACCGAGACGGAAAATCCGCCGACACGTTCGACGTGCTCGACCCGTCCACCGGTCGGACCGTCGTCACCGGCCCCCTGGCGTCGACCGAGGACGTCGACGACGCCGTCACCGCGGCCACCGGCGCCCTACCGGAATGGGCCGGCGCCACCCCGGCCCACCGCTCCGAGGTGATGACCCGGTGGGCCAGGGAACTGGAGACGATCGCCGATCAGCTCGCGACCGTCGAGTCGGCCCAGGCAGGTAAGCCGATCAAGTTGACCACCGAGTTCGACGTGCCGGGCAGCATCGACAACGTCGCATTCTTCGCCGGCGCGGCGCGCAACCTCGAAGGCAAGGCCTCGGGCGAGTACTCGGGCGATCACACCTCGAGCATCCGCCGCGAACCGATCGGTGTCGTCGGGTCGATCGCCCCGTGGAACTACCCGCTGCAGATGGCCGCGTGGAAGATCCTGCCCGCAGTGGCCGCCGGCAACACGATCGTGCTCAAACCCGCCGAGATCACCCCGCTGACCTCGTTGCTGTTCGCCGAGGCCGCCACCCGCGCCGGGATCCCGGACGGGGTGATCAACGTGATCACCGGAAGGGGCACCAGCGCGGGCAACGCACTGGTGACCCACCGGGACGTCAGCATGGTCTCGTTCACCGGATCCACACCGGTCGGACACAGCATCGCCGCCGCGGCAGCCGGCAAGCGGCTGCACCTGGAACTGGGCGGTAAGGCCCCGTTCGTCGTCTTCGACGACGCGGACCTCGACGCCGCCGTTCAGGGGGCGGTCGCCGCGTCGCTGATCAACACCGGCCAGGACTGCACCGCAGCGACCCGCGCCTACGTGCAGCGCCCGCTGTTCGATCGGTTCGTCGACGGTGTCGCTGCCGTGATGGACACCGTCCGGCTCGGTCCCACCACCGACCCGTCCACCGATCAGGGGCCGCTGGTCTCGCGCCGTCAGCAGGGGCACGTCGCCGGGTTCGTCGACCGCGCCCGCGCCGGTGGGGCCACGATCGTGCGGGGCGGGAGCATCCCGGGCGGCGACCTCGCCGACGGCTTCTACTACGAGCCCACCCTGGTCGTCGGTGCCACCCAGGACAGCGAGATCGTGCAGCAGGAGATCTTCGGCCCGGTCCTGGTCGTGCTCCCCTTCGACAGTGACGACGAGGGCATCGCTCTAGCCAACGACACCCCGTTCGGTCTCGCGGCGTCGGCGTGGACCCGGGACTTGTACCGGGCGCAACGCGCCACTCGCGATATCGCCGCCGGGTGCGTGTGGGTCAACGACCACATCCCGATCATCAGCGAGATGCCACACGGCGGATACAAGCAGTCCGGCTACGGCAAGGACATGTCGACCTACTCGCTCGACGAGTACACCAACGTCAAGCATGTGATGTCGGATATCACCGGCGTCGCCCACAAGGACTGGCACCGGACGATCTTCGGTGACCGGTAAGTCCGTCTGCCCACCGGACCCTGCGGGTACCCCGAAAGACAACCTCAGCGCGCATCGGTAGCGCCGAAAGAAGAGAGCGAACAATGCGATTCAGCCGCGTACTCAATGTGGTCAACTGCCACGCAGAAGGCGAGGTCGGCAACGTCATCGTCGGGGGCATCGGCGACGTTCCCGGCCAGACGATGTTCGACAAGCGCGTCTACCTCGAGGAGAACCTCGATCAGATCCGCCAGCTGATCCTGTTCGAGCCGCGCGGTGCCGCAGTGCAGAACGCCAACATCATCCTGCCGTCCAACCACCCCGACGCCCCGCTGGGCTACGTCATCCTCGAGTCGACGGAGTACCCGGCGATGTCGGGATCGAACACCATGTGCGTGGCGACCGTGCTGCTCGAGACGGGGATGCTGCCGATGTCCGAGCCGGTCACCGAAGTGGTCCTCGAGTCCCCGGCCGGCCTGATCAAGGTGCAGTGCGAGTGTAAGGACGGCAAGGTCGAAAACGTTCGGCTGACCAACCAGCCGGCCTTCGTCTACCACACCCAGGTGCCGCTGGAGGTCCCGGATCTGGGCAAGCTCACAGTCGACATCGCCTACGGCGGAATGACCTACGTCGTCGTCGACGCCGCCGAAGCAGGTTTCGACCTCGAGCCCTCCGAAGCCCGCGCCCTCTGCGAACTCGGCCAGCGCATCAAGCAGGCCGGCGCCGAACAGTACGAGGTCAAGCACCCCGAGAACCCGGAGATCCCCGGCATCACCCAGACGGTCTTCACCGGGCCGCTGTCCCGGCAGGCCGACGAGAACGGCGAGTATCTGACGTCGAAGAACGCCGTGGTCGTCTCCCCCGGCCGGATCGACCGGTCCCCGTGCGGCACCGGCACCTCGGCACGAGTGGCGGTCCTGCACGCCCGCGGCGAACTCGCCGTCGGCGAGCGATTCGTCCACGAATCACTGATCGGCACCAAATTCGACTCCCGCGTGGAGTCCGTGACCACCATCGGCGGGTACGACGCGGTCATCCCCAGCGTCGCCGGACGGGCCTGGATCACCGGAACCACCCAGCTCGGGCTCGACCCCAGCGATCCCTTCCCGAACGGCTACACCCTGGGCGACACCTGGCTCACCGCGCTCTGAACAAACACACACGGAAGACCGAACCAGCCTGCACGGCCCCGTATTTCGGGGGCGTGCAGACTCGTGTTATCGCAGTCCCAGTACTGCCACACAACATTTACCGGATAGCATTGCCAAAAATGGCCAGTTGAATTAACCTTAATGGCACAGTGACATGCATCACTGAGAGGTCGAGTTGAAGTCGATCCGCACACTGCGTCGATCTTCGATTCACTCGGTCAGTCCCCATCCCCGGAGGAAACATGCTAGAGACGCGCGATACGGGTAACAGCCGCGAAGTCGCCCCCCATGGAGATGACGAGCATCTCCGCGCCCTCGGTTACGAACCGAAATTCGAGCGCAAGATGAACCTGTGGGCGAACTTCGCCCTCGGCTTCATCTACCTGTCCCCGATGGTCGGCGTGGTCTCCATCTTCGCGCTGGGAATCTCCACTGCCGGACCCCCAGCGATCTTCTGGATCTTCATCGTCGGCTTCGGACAGCTGCTGGTCGCCCTGGTCTTCGGTGAGATCGTCTCCCAGTTCCCGCTCGCGGGCGGCCTGTATCAATGGGCGCGCCGGCTCTGGAACGGCCAGTACGCCTGGCTGATGTCGTGGGTCTACATCTGTGCCATCACCATCGGCATCACCACCACTGCCATGTTCAGCTCCGACTTCATCGCAAGTTTGCTGTTCGGCACCGCGGACGAGCCGTCGGTCTCGGCCACCGGGCTGCAGAAACTCGTCATCACCCTGTCGGTGCTGACCGTCTGCCTGCTGTTCAACCTCACCGGCACCAAGACCCTCGCCCGGATCTCCGTCGTCGGCCTGACCGCAGAACTCATCGGCGTCGTCGCGATCGGCCTGTATCTGCTGATCTTCGAGCGCAAGCAGCCCTTCTCGGTCTTCTTCGACACCATGGGCGCCGGAGGCGGGCAGAGTTACATCTATGCCTTCATCGGAGCATCACTGGTGGGCCTGTACATGTTCTACGGCTTCGAGGCCTGCGGCGAGGTCGCCGAGGAAACCCCCAATCCGGCCCGCGCCATTCCTCGGGCGATGGCATTGACGGTCCTCGTCGGCGGCGGTGCCGCCCTGCTCGCCTTCTCCGGATTCGTCCTCGCCTGCCCGGATCTGGCCGCCGTCGTGGCCGGGGAGGACGCCAACCCCATCCCGACGATCCTGCAGGGCAGCCTCGGCACGGTCGGTTCCAAGGCGTTCCTCATCATTGCACTGACCTCCTTCCTGGCCGGTGTCATGGGCCAGCAGACGGCCGTCAGCCGGCTGGTGTACTCGTTCGCCCGCGACGACATGTTCCCCGGCAGCCACTTCTTCGCCCGCACCTCCTCGAGCCACATCCCGGTCAACGCACTGCTCGGTATCAACGTCGCGCCGGTGCTGCTCACGGTCTTCGTCTACTTCTTCCCCGACTCGCTGTTCCGGATCGCCGCGTTCCAGGTCATCGCCGCCTACTTTGCCTTCCAGATGGTGGTCCTGGCCGCGCTGCGGATGCGGTTCAAGGGCTGGAAGCCGGGCGGACCGTGGACCCTGGGCAAACTGGGCGTCGCCGTCAACATCGCTGCCCTGGTCTACGGCATCATCGCCATGATCATCCTGGCCCGGCCCAGCGGCGACGAGAGCCTCCCGTTCGTCGACCGCTGGATCGCGCTGATCGGGTTCTCCATTATCACCGTCGCCGGGTTCCTCTACCTGGTGATCGCGAAGCCGGGCGCCGACTCCACCGCACCCGAAGGTGACGCCATCGAGGTCGCCGAACGGCTCCGCGCCGGTCGCGCATGAGACCAGACGGCGACGGTCACTAGGCCGAAATCCGCACGGCGGGGGACGAAGTCACGACTTCGTCCCCCGCCGTTCGTCGTGCGTCGGAGCGGACCGACGCCGCCGCCCGCGCCGAGGCACCATGACGGTACGCACTCGGCTCACTGCGCGACATGACATGGCAAGGGCGAGACCGACTCGTGGACAGAGCACTCCAGGTCGTCCTCGACGCGATCGAGAACACACCACGGTCGATCATCTCCCGATCGGTGTGGCCGATTCAGATTCCCGCACAGCAAGAAACCCCGCCCACAACGATGATCGCCGGCCCCATGTCGGGGCCGGCGATCATAGATGCCGACGGGGCGGGATGTCCCCGCTTACAGTGCCGCGAGGGCCTTTTCGAGCTCGCGAAGGCGAGGACCGGTCAGGGCGGCACCGGGTGCCCGCTGCGGCCCGGCGGGGTGACCGACCAGTTCCATGCCGGCCTTGACGGCCGCGGTGTATCCACCGCTGACGAGGGTGCTCATCACCGGGAACAGCGTGGCCCACAGCTTACGAGCCAGCGCGAGGTCGCTCGCCTGGATGGCGTCGTACACGGCGATCAGCTGACGCGGCACCACGTTCGCCGCACCGATGACCGAACCGGCGGCACCCTCGAGCAGGGCGGCATAGAAGAGGGTGTCCCAACCCACGAACACCGAGACCCTGTCCCCGAACTCATGGATGAGCTGCGCCGCGGCGGTGAAGTCACCGCTGGTGTCCTTGACGTATTTGACGTTGGGAACCTCGTCGATCAGTTCACCGAGGATCTGCGGGGTCAGGTTCACCCCGGTCGCGGCCGGCAGGTTGTAGGCCATCACGGGGATCGACACCGATCCGGCGACGTCCTTGTAGTAGCTCTTGACCTCTTCGATGCTGAACGGCTCGTAGTACGGCGCCACCAGCATCAGCGCGGTCGCACCCGCCTTCTCCGCGTGCTGGGACAGAGCGATCGCCTCGGCGGTGCTGGTCGCACCGGTGTGCGGCACCACCGGCACCCGCCCTGCGGTCTGCTCGAGCACCACCTCCAGCGCGCACTCGCGTTCGCCGCGGCTCAGGGCGAAGAACTCACCCGTCGAGCCCAGCGGAACGAGCCCGTGAATCCCAGATTCGATGGTGCGGTCGACCAACCGGCGCAGACCGGCCTCATCGAGATGCTGATCCTGGGTGAACGGAGTGGCGACCGCCGAGTAGACGCCCTCGAGATCTTCTGACATGGATACCTCCTGGGGAACAAGTGACCCATTAATGGTAAATGAGCCTTGCCAATAACGGCAAGCATGGGATGTAATTGGGGTCACGATGAAGCCGGGCAGCGTGCCCGACGGACTGGAACGTCCCCAGGGCGCCACCGCCGCCCCCGAGCAATCCGGAGTTCGCAGATGAACGTGACCGCAGGTGAACTTGCCCCGCCCTCCTGGGCCGTGCTGTGCCGAGACCTTCTTCGCGAGATCTGTTGCAGCATGCCGATGCAGCTGTCATCTCCGTTGGTACTTCCGGAAGAGGATCGGATCCGTGACTTGCCTCGCGTCAGATGAGCTCACACAACCCTCGGTACTGCTGGTGGGCGTCGGGTCGCCGAACCTGCTGAGCAAGCTCGGATCCCACGGCCTTCGGGTGTCCTGCACCGACCTCCGCGACCTGACTCCGAGCAGACTCGACGCACTGCGCCCCGATTTGATCGCCTACTTTCAACGAGAGGGGGTCGAGATCGTGTCCACGGTTCAACGGCAGCGACTCGACGGAGTCGCTGCCGGAATTTGTGTCATCAGCAGCACCGCGTCCAGCGCCGACCGCATCGCCATCCTCGATGCCGGCGCCGACGACCACGTGGTGATGCCCTGCACCGTGCCCGAACTCGCAGCGCGGTTCCGCGCCGTTCTTCGCCGTGTGCGCTGGGCACCGGTCGAGGACCTCGCCTTCCCCGCGTTGACCATCAGCCTTACCGGGAGAACCGTTCACTCCAACGGCCAATGGGTCGACGTGAGCCGACAGGAATTCAATGTTCTGGTCGTCCTTGCCAAGGAGGTCGGGCGCGTCGTTTCCCGCGAAGATCTCCTCCGCACCATCTGGGCGCTGCCGGTGTCGATGGCGGCACGGTCGAACGTGCTGAACGTGTGTATCAGTTCGCTGCGAGGCAAGCTGGAAGCCACGGGCGCTCGACGAATGATCCACACCGTACGGGGGATCGGTTACGTCTTTCGGGCGTGACAGGGGCGATCCCGGCACGAGGTCCGGGCGGTCGGGCAGTCAGGTTGCGGCGCGACGCTAGGCCACTAGCGCGACCAGCTCTCTGCCGGGACTTGCCCCTGCGGGGCACTTGGCGGCTCGATCGCCGCGGCACCGGCGGCCCGGTGTGCGATGTGATGGTGCTGAACGAGGCGTTCGCGTCGAAGGCGGTCGCGGTGATCCGGGACGCGAATCCGAACCCGGAGAAGACCAACCCCAACCCTACGGTGGTGGGATCGCGCTGGGTCACCCGGTCCGGGCGACCGGGGCGATCTTGAGCCTGCGCTACGAACGACGGTGCGCGGCGAGCCACGCCGAAGCCCTGGCCGGAGATGCCCGACAGAGCCAAGCATCCTGAACCACCTCAGTCAGCTCCTGCAGCGTCAGATCACCAATTCGACTTGCCCGCAGTAGCACCGACGGATGTCCGTCGAAATGCGGAGTGGTAAAGAACGGCGACGCCGGGTCTTGAACCATTGCTTGCTTGTCGGACTCGGAGGGCACCCAGAACACGATCACATCCGTATATCGTTCACCGGTACGAGGATCGAAGGCATCGGGGCGAGGCGTTCGGAAGAACACAAACGATTTGCCGCCGACCTGATAGACAGGATTGCCCCGCGGCCCACATTCGACCTTGACGTGGGGCATACCCAAGGCCAACTCATGCACATCGTCCACCCGTGCGCGGCGCGGATCTGCCCTCATCGCAACATCATAGAACGGGACCCGCAGGTTCGTGCGAGTCACGTGGGAACTATGCGGAACGAGGGCATTCGGACTCGTGGCTCGCGCAACTGAACTCGATCACCGAAGTCCTCGACCCTCGGCAATCGCCGGGACTGCGCGATCTCGCACACGAGGTGCGCCGGTGGGCGGAGTAACCGATCACACCGTTTTCGTGGGTGCTTTCCAGCCGGGGCAGCGCATCGCGGAAAAGCCTCTCGCCACCCGGCTCGGTGTCTCCCGCGGACCGATCAGGGACGCCCTGGACGACGTCGTCCGGAATGTCGCGCATGCGCGACATTCCCGGCACGGGCGACGCCGACATCCGGTGGCAGGACGCCCTCGCTGCCGCAGCCGACATGCCGAGAATCGAGAAGATGTTTTCCGACTGTCGCTGCAGTTGCGGATGTTCGTCTCGATTCTCGGTCTGGAATACGCGTACTCGGTCGATGAGATCGTCGCCGACGACACCGCGATATTCCATGCTCTCGAGGCCCACGAGTCCGAAGAGGTGACGCTGCTCTGGCGCCGCAAAATCGACAACGCCGTGACCTACATGGTCGAACAACTCGGCCATCTCGACGTCAATGCATCTCGCCGGGCTCCGGAATCGAGTCACTGGAAGTAGGACGCATAGTCGCTGAAAGGAATCTGACCGGTGGGGCTCGAGTGTATTGCGTCGGCGACCGGCGGCGGAATGGGAGTCCAGTGGGCAGGCATCGCGGCCGCCAGGGAAGGATTCAGTATGTAGAGCAGGGCAAAGTTCACTATCCAGAGCGGCGGCGCCATCGACATGCCTACCTCCGAACTCACACCCCCCTTGGTGTTCGTCACCAGTTGAGCTGCGCCCGAAATCTGTTGCGCTGCGAAGCCGTAGACCGCTTGCACGGTGTACGCCGACCGGTAGAGAGCTATCAGGGTTCGTGTCGCATCATTGTTCCTCAACCAGGTACCCACGAACCCGCCGGGAGCGATCAATGAGTTCACCTGCCTCGTCGGGGCGTCCGCGTTGGCCGGACTCTCCAACAGTCCGCTCGTGTTCACGTAGAGCCCGTAGCCGGCCAGAACCGACGGTGTGAGGTGTCCATCGACGTTGGAATACAGCGGACGGCCGTTCGTGTTGGTGAGGATCTGGGCGCATGCATCGATCACCTCGGCAGCTTCGCGGCTGCCGCCGACTCCGCCGCCGGTGATGAGGTCGCGATACTGCTGTTCGGATAAAGCGTCAGCCCTGGTGAGCCCCACCTGGCCGGCAATCTCGTCCGCCGCTTGCTGACCGAGTGGCTGGTTGAGCTGCCCCGGACTGGTCACTTGCGTCGGAGCCAGGCTCTCATAGCCGGGTGCCCCGGCGAAGGGGATCGCGAACCCGGTGTCGACGGTGGCCGCTGCCGGGTCTGCGCTGGCTGTCTGGGTGATTGTCGGGGAGAGAACGCACACACCCACCAGTGCCAGTACCCAGATGGTCCTGCGATGGGAGGTTGCTCCGCGTCGGTGGCCCGGACCCGTTAACCCTGTGCCGCGCATACGTCAACCTCCCAGAACACCATCGGGCGAGCCCACACGAGCTTGCGTTCCAGTCAAACGCCGTGATCAATGCTGTGTCAATCCCTTCCGACTACGAGTCCTTCACCTCGGTCTCGGTGACCCCGAGTGCCGCCATCACGGGCGGCCGTCACGTTCGGAATATTGACCCTGACGAGCTTTCGATGAACCTCGTCCGCGTCGTTGTTTCGCATCCCTCGATCGAACCATTGCAATCGGCTGCAACGTTTATTGCGCACGTCATATCTCCCTACATTCATGTCCCGGGTTACACGAGGCACGAACCGTTCCGACGCCGCAGTGCGATCGGAGACGGGCCCCGACGTGGCCGGCGACAACGGAGAAACCAAGGGAGTGCAATGGCGCTGAACAAGAACTCGCTACTGAGCGCGTATCGGAGGATGTCCGAGATCCGCGCGTTCGAAGACCGTCTCCACGAAGAGAACGCCACCGGCGACATCCCCGGCTTCATTCACCTGTACTCCGGTCAGGAAGCCATTGCCGTCGGCGTGTGCGAGAACCTGCAGGACACCGATTACATCGGGTCCACCCACCGCGGCCACGGGCACTGCATCGCCAAGGGTTGCGACCTCCACGGGATGATGGCGGAGATCTTCGGCAAGGACGACGGCCTCTGCCACGGCAAGGGCGGTTCCATGCACATCGCCGACCTGTCCGTGGGCATGCTGGGCGCGAACGCCATCGTCGGCGGGGCACCCTCCCTGGCCATCGGTGCGGCGCTCAGTGCGAAGACATTGCGAAACGGCGGCGTCGCGGCCTCGTTCACCGGCGACGGCGGCTCCAACCAGGGGACAGTCTTCGAGGCCATGAACATGGCTGTCGTACTCGACCTTCCCATCATCTTCGTCACCGAGAACAACGGATTCGGCGAGGCCACCGGACGGGACTACGCCGTCGGCGCACCCAGCATCGCCTCCCGCGCGGCATCCTTCGGGATGCCCGCCGTCACCGTCGACGGAACCGACTTCTTCGCCGTGCACGAGGCGACCCGTGAGGCTGTCGAGCGTGCCCGGATGGGAGGCGGTCCCACCTCGATCGAGGCGATCGCGTACCGCTGGCACGGACACTTCGAAGGTGACGCGCAGCTGTACCGCACCGCGGAGCAGGTCGCGGAACTGCGCAAGACGAAAGACCCGCTGCTGAACTTCCGCAACCACCCGGACAGCAAGAAGGTGTCGGCGAAGGAACTCGATGCGATCGATTCCGACGCACGAGCCCGCGTGGACGACGCCGTCGCGAAGGCGCGGCAAGCCGAATATCCGCCGTTGGCAAACCTTCTGACCGACGTCTACGTGTCGTACTGAGAGTGAGAACAGAGATGACAACGTCGAAGACGACGTACCGCGAAGCAATCAAGGCCGCGCTCGCCCAGGAGATGGAACGCGATGCGACGGTAGTGCAGATCGGTGAGGATCTGCGTGGTGGCCAGGCGGGGACCAACCCGGAACTCGAGTCCGGGAAGCTCGAGGCGTTCGGTGGTGTGCTGGGTGTGACCAAGGGCTTGTGGACCGAATTCGGTTCCGACCGGGTCATCGACACCCCGATCACCGAGTCCGCGATCATCGGCATGGCGGCCGGCGCCGCGTTGACCGGGCTGCGTCCGGTCGCCGAACTGATGTTCATGGACTTCTTCGGAGTCTGCTACGACGCCCTGTACAACCAGGCCGCGAAATTCCGCTACATGTTCGGCGGGAAGGCGCGCACCCCACTTGTGGTGCGCGGCATGATCGGCGCCGGATTCTCGGCGGCGGCGCAGCATTCGCAGTCCCCGTACAACGTGTTCGCCGCGGTCCCCGGCCTCAAGGTGGTGGCCCCGTCCAACGCGTACGACGCCAAAGGCCTTCTCATCCAATCTATTCGCGATGACGACCCGGTGGTCTTCTGCGAGCACAAGACACTGTACGACCTCAAGGGGGAGGTGCCCGACGAGCCGTACACCATCCCGTTCGGCGTAGCCAACTACACCCGGGAAGGCACGGACGTCACAATCATCGCGCTCTCGGCCATGGTGAATGCCGCCAACACGGCCGCCGACAAACTTGCCACGGAAGGCATCTCCGTCGAAGTGGTCGACCCGCGGACCGTCTCACCCCTCGACGAGGAGGGCATCCTCGAATCCGTCGCGTCCACCGGGCGGGTGGTGATCGTCGACGAGTCCGCGGCACGCTGCGGATTCGGCCACGACGTCGCAGCGCTGATCGCCACCAAGGCGTTCGGTTCGCTGAAGGCACCGATCGAACTGGTCACCCCACCGCACACCCCGGTGCCGTTCTCCCCCGTGCTCGAACAGGCATGGCTTCCCAACGCGGCACGCATCGAGGCCGCGGTACGCAAGGTGGTGACCGCCTGACCATGAGTGACATCAAACTGATCGAAGTTCCCAAATGGGGCCTGTCCATGGACGAGGGCACCGTCACCGAGTGGTTGATCGACGAAGGAACCCCCTTTTCGAAGGGCGATCTGATCTGCGAGATCGAGACCAGCAAGATCACCAACGAGTTGGAGGCGCCGTTCGACGGAGCGCTTCGTCGCATCGTCGCCAGGCCGGGTGCCACGTTGCCGGTGGGTGCGGTTCTGGCCGTGTCGGCTGACGCGGCCGTTTCCGACGCCGAGATCGAGGAATTCCTGACCGGCATCGGAGCGGATTCCGTCCCCGCATCCGAGCCCGAGCGGTCGCCGGGTGGACAACCCACCCCCGCGGAACCGCGCGTGACACCCACCCCGTCAGCGCCGGCGGCACAGGAGTCGGCGAGGACTCCCGGCACAACCACCGTCCCGGATTCACTACGGGGACAGACGATGGGTGACGTGTTCGCGACACCACACTCCCGCCGATTGGCAGACGAATTGTCGATCGACCTGCGCCGTGTGGCCGGGACCGGTCGCGAAGGCCGGATCTCCGTCGCGGATGTCCACGACGCGATTCGTTCGGCAGGTGGAACCGTCGCGGAAGCACCGTCTCCGACCCGATCGAGTGTGCCCGGACGCACCTCCGACGACGACAGCGGAGTCGATGCGACGCCGGTGGCGCGTCGACTGGCGAAATCCCTCGGCATCAATCTGCACGATTGCCGGGCCACCGGTTCGCGGGGACGCGTCTGCGAGGCGGATGTCCGGGAGGCCGAACGGACGTTTCGGCTCGTTCCCGATCCGATGGCGGCGTCCACGGGCGGCGCGGACACCCCGCAGCACACGGCACCCGAGTTCGAGACGATCCCGTTCAACTCGATGCGCAAGGCGATCGGTCAGCGTCTGCAGGAATCGAAGCGCAACGCCCCGCACTTCCGGCTCACCGTGGACCTCGAGATCGACAATCTCCTCGCACTCCGCAAGGAGATCAACGCGACAGTGCCCTCGGTCAAGCTGTCGGTCAACGACTTCGTCGTCAAGGCCTGCGCGGCGGCGCTGCGCAAGGTCCCCGATGTCAACGTCCAGTTCGACGAAGCGGCACAGGCGGTGCTGAGATTCTCCGCCGCCGACATCTCGGTGGCCGTCGCCCTGCCGTCGGGTCTGATCACGCCCATCGTTCGGGGGGCGGAGAGCAAGAGCCTCGCCGAGGTCTCCGGTGAGGTCCACGCACTGGTGACGAAGGCCAAGACCGGCAAGCTGACCCCCGCGGAGTTCCAGGGCGGCACGTTCACCATCTCGAACCTCGGCATGTTCGGCGTGCGCGAATTCGACGCGATCATCAACCCACCACAGGGCGCAATCCTCGCCGTCGGGGCGGGGCAGCAACGGCCGGTCGTCGTGGACGGCCGGGTGGAAGTCCGCACGGTGCTGACCGTGACGCTCTCCTGCGACCACCGGGTGATCGACGGCGCCCTCGGCGCGACGTTCCTGCAGGAACTGCGGCGCTTCATCGAATCACCCGCGTTGATGCTGGTCTAGGGGGTATAGATGACTGACAAATACGACGTTCTGGTGATCGGAAGCGGCCCCGGCGGCTACGTCGCCGCCATCCGCGCCGCTCAGCACGGACTCCGCACCGCGGTGATCGAACGGGACAGGCTCGGCGGTATCTGCCTCAACTGGGGTTGCATTCCCACCAAGGCACTCCTGCACGGTGCCGACGTTGCCCACACGCTGGCGAATCTGCGTCCCCTCGGATTCTCCACCAGCGGTGTGGAATTCGACATGGCACAGCTGGTCGAGTTCAGCCGTGGGGTGTCGGGCCGGTTGTCCGACGGCATCGGATATCTGATGAAGAAGAACGGTATCGACGTGATCACCGGCACCGCACGCCTGACCGGAAAGGGCGTCGTGGGGGTTCGGGAGACCGCGGACTCGGGTTCGCCGCTCACCGAGTACCGGGCCGACCACATCGTCCTGGCCACGGGTGCGCGCCCACGGTCGGTGCCCGGGGTGACACCGGACGGCGATCGGGTCTGGACCTACTTCGACGCACTGGTTCCCCAGGACCTACCGAAGTCGTTGCTGGTCATCGGCTCCGGTGCCATCGGCGTCGAGTTCGCCAGCCTCTACCACGATCTGGGCAGCGAGGTCACGCTCGTAGAGCTGGCACCGCAGATCATGCCAGTCGAGGATGCCGCGGTGGCCGGCCACGTGCGCCGGCAGTTCGAGAAGCGCGGGATCGAGATCCACACCGGCGCCTCGGTATCCGAACTCACGGTCGGCGCGGACTCCGTCGCTGTGACGGTGAGATCGGCGGACGGAACCCTCGAACAGCGTGTCGTGGAGCGGGTTCTCGTCGCAGCCGGCATCCAGGGCAACGTCGAGGATGTGGGACTCGAGGACCTCGGCGTCGAGGTCGACGGTGGCTTCGTCACCACCGACCAGTGGTGCCGCACGACCGCATTCGGGGTCTACGCTATCGGCGACGTCGCAGGCGCCCCGTGCCTCGCCCACAAGGCCGGCCACGAAGGCGTGCTGTGTGTCGACAAGCTGGCGGGCGTCGCGCACGTGACCCCGCTGGACAAGGACTATGTCCCCGGGTGCACGTACGCCCGGCCCCAGGTCGCCAGCCTCGGCCTCACCGAGGACCAGGCGCGGGCGACCGGTCGTTCCCTGCAGATCGGGCAGTTCGATCTGCAGGCCTCCGGCAAGGCGCTCGCCATCGGTGAAGGGGACGGGTTCGTCAAGACCATCTTCGACGCCGACAGCGGGGAGCTACTTGGCGCCCACATGGTCGGTCCCGATGTCACCGAGCAGATCCAGGGCTTCGGCATCGCCCGATCCCTGGAGGCCACCGGCGACGATCTCGCGGAAGTGATCTTCGCGCACCCGACGCTGTCCGAGGCCATGCACGAATCTGTCCTGGCCGCGCTGGGTCGCCCGATCAACATGTAGCACTCCCGCCGAGCCGTGGTCGCCCTCCGGCACCACGGTTCGGCGGAACCACCCCCCAGGAATCGACACGTGACTGCCACACCAGGAACATCGTCCGACGCCGCGCAGGCCCCGCCCGGCCGCAAGCTGCTTCGACTGGAGATCCGGAATGCGGAGACTCCGATCGA
>NZ_LTCZ01000157.1:0-67727 GCF_001583455.1 Rhodococcus sp. LB1
CGATGATCATCGCGATCAGGGACGTCATGATCACGGTCTTCGGCCCGATCCGGTCGTCGAACCGGCCGGCGGTGAGCGCGCCGAGCGCGGAGACGACGTTGGCCGCGACGCCGAACAGCAGCACGTCACCCGCACCGATGCCGTAGACGTTGACGGCGAGGACGGCGCCGAACGTGAAGACACCGGCCAGTCCGTCGCGGAACAACGCACTCGCCACCAGGAAGTAGACGGTGCGCCGGTCGGCGGACCAGAGGTCGCGGAGATCGCGCCACAACACCCGGTACGACTCGACGAAGCCGGCCTTGTCCGCACCCGGATCCGCGTGCGGGCGGGGTAGCTCGGGGACCTTCAGCAGCACGGGAATTGCGAAGACCGCGAACCAGACGGCGGCCAGCAGCGCCACCATCCGGATGTTCAGGCCGCCGTCCGTGGTGAGGCCGAGGAATCCCCGGTTGTCGCCGTCACCGGAGATGAAACCGAAGTAGCACACCAGCAGGAGCACGATCCCACCGAAATAGCCCATCGCCCAGCCGAACCCGGACACTCGGCCGATGTTCGCCGGCGTCGACACCTGCCTGAGCATCGCGTTGTACGGGACGCCGGCCAGTTCGAAGATCACCGAACCGGCGGCCAGCAGCACCAGCCCGAGCCACAGGTACTGATACGAGTCGCGGACGAAGAACATCGCCGCCATGCATCCGACCGTCGCGAACGTGAGCACGCCGAGCGCCCACTTGCGTCGTCCTGCGGCGTCGAATCGCTGCCCGGTGACGGGGGCGAGCACGGCGATGAGGAAACCGGCGATGCCGAGCGACCACCCGAGCCACGTGCTCGCGGAGATCGATCCCGGCAGGTCCTCCCCCACCGCGTCCGTCAGGTACACGGAGAATACGAACGTGAGGATCACGGCGTTGAACGCGGCCGATCCCCAGTCCCACAGCCCCCACGCGACAACCTGTCTGCGCGTCGCGGCCTCGCCGATCCCGGCCGGCGGACGAACGTCGGTGCTCATGCCCGCGAGCCTATGCGAGCGAACGGGGAGTTCGTGCGGTCTGACGCGACGAGCGTCCCGTTCGGACGGAAGGACGTAGTGTGCACTCAGTTGCATACGCACCTCGTTGCATACATACTTCTGTTCGTGGCCCTCGAACATGCGCTTCTCGTCTCCCTGACCGAGCACTCCGGCTCGGGCTACGAATTGGCGCGCCGGTTCGACAAGTCCATCGGCTTCTTCCAGAGCGCCACCCACCAGCAGATCTACCGCGTCCTCAAACGGATGGACGAGTCCGGCTGGGTCGACGCCGAGGTCGTGGCGCAGGACGGCAGACCCGACAAGAAGGTGTACCGGGTCAGCGCGGCCGGGCGCGCGGAACTCGAGCGCTGGATCGCCGAACCGACCGAGCCCAATCACCTGCGTAACGAGCTGGCAGTGAAGATCCGCGCCGCTCAGCACGGTGACATCGCCGCACTCACGGCCGAGGTCGCTCGCCACCGCGACGGGCACGCCGCCCGGCTCGAGGTCTACCGCATGATCGAAAAACGCGACTTTCCCGCACCGGAGCAGCTCTCCGGGGCAGCCCTGCACCAGTACCTCGTCCTGCGCGGCGGAATCCGCGTCGAAGAGGGATTCGCCGACTGGTGCCAAGAAGTACTCGACGCGCTCGCACAGTAAGGACACGCCGCCAATGACTCAGTTCCCTCAGCTCCTCGCTCCCCTCGACCTCGGTTTCACGACGCTGAAGAACCGGGTGATCATGGGCTCCATCCACACCGGGCTCGAAGATCGCGCGAAGGACGTTCCCCGTCTGGCCGAGTACTTCGCCGAGCGTGCCCGCGGAGGTGTCGCGCTGATCGTCACCGGCGGATACGCGCCCAACCGGACGGGCTGGCTGCTGCCGTTCGGCGCCAAGCTCACCAACCGTGTCGAGGCCCGGCGGCACCGCGCGATCACGAAGGCGGTGCACGACGAGGGCGGCAAGATCGCCCTGCAGATCCTGCACGCCGGCCGGTACAGCTACCAGCCCTTCAGCGTCTCCGCCTCGTCGATCAAGGCCCCGATCAACCCGTTCCGGCCCCGCAAACTCACGGGCCGCGGCGTGCGCTGGCAGATCCGCAACTTCGTCCGCTGCGCCCGGCTCGCGCAGCAGGCGAACTACGACGGCGTCGAGATCATGGGCGGCGAGGGCTACTTCATCAACCAGTTCCTGTGCGAGCGCACCAACAAGCGCACCGACATGTGGGGCGGCACTCCCGAGAACCGCAGGCGGATGGCCGTCGAGATCGTCCGCCGCACGCGCAAGGCGGTGGGCCCGAACTTCATCATCATCTTCCGCCTGTCGATGGCCGATCTCGTCGAGGGCGGTCAGACATGGGACGAGATCGTCGCGCTGGCACAGGAAGTGGAGGCCGCGGGCGCGACCATCATCAACACCGACATCGGCTGGCATGAATCCCGTGTTCCCACGATCGTGACGTCGGTGCCGCGGGCCGCGTTCGCCGACATCACCGGCAAGCTCGAGAAGCACGTGAGCATCCCCGTGGCCGCGTCGAACCGGATCAACATGCCGGAGGTCGCCGAGGAGATCCTGACCCGCGGTGACGCGCAGCTCATCTCGATGGCACGGCCGATGCTCGCCGATCCCGACTGGGTGCGGAAGGCGGAGGCAGGCACCCCCGACGAGATCAACACGTGCATCGCGTGCAACCAGGCCTGCCTCGACCATGCCTTCGTCCGCAAGCACGTGTCGTGCCTGCTGAATCCGCGTGCGGGCCGGGAGACGGAACTGACGCTCTCCCCCACCCGGGCCGCGAAGCGTGTCGCCGTCGTCGGCGCCGGCCCCGCGGGACTGTCCGCGGCACTGGGCCTGGCACAGCGCGGCCACTCGGTGACCCTGTTCGAGGCGGATTCGGAGATCGGCGGCCAGTTCGGCATCGCCCGCAAGATCCCCGGCAAGGAGGAGTTCGCGGAGACGATCCGGTACTACAACCGCCAGCTTCCACTCGCCGGTGTCGACGTCCGGCTCGACAGCCGCGTCACCGCGACCGAGCTGGTCGGCGAGTACGACGAGGTGATCGTCGCGACCGGTGTGACGCCGCGCGTTCCGTCCATTCCGGGCATCGACCACCCGAAGGTGCTCACGTATCCGGAGGTCGTGCGGGGCGGCAAGCCCGTCGGGCAGTCGGTCGCCGTGATCGGGGCCGGTGGGATCGGCGTCGACGTCAGCGAGTTCCTCACCCACGAGCACTCCCCGACGCTCGACCTGAAGGAGTGGAAGCAGGAGTGGGGTGTCACCGAACCCGAAGCGGCGGCGGGCGCCCTCACCACACCCATTCCCGAACCGTCGCCGCGCGAGGTGTACCTGCTGCAGCGCAAGAGCGGCCGGATCGGCACCGGACTCGCGAAGACCACGGGCTGGGTCCACCGGGCAGCGCTGAAGAACAAGGGCGTGCAGGAACTGTCCGGGGTCAACTACGAGCGCATCGACGACGACGGCCTGCACATCACATTCGGCGCCAAGCGCGAGAAGCCCCGCACCCTCGCCGTCGACAACGTCGTGATCTGCGCAGGTCAGGAATCGGTGCGTGACCTCGTCGACGAACTGACCGTCGCCGGCGTCACCACCCACGTCATCGGCGGCGCCGACGTCGCAGCCGAACTCGACGCCAAACGTGCCATCGAGCAGGGCACCCGGCTCGCCGCGCGCATCTGACGCACTACGCTGCTGACCGTGAGCTTGCCGAACCCCACTCCCAGTGCCCGCGCCGTCGTGACCGGCGCCTCGTCCGGAATCGGCGAGGCGCTGGCGACTGATCTCGCCTCCCGGGGCCACTCCCTGATCCTCGTCGCACGCCGCGGCGAGGTGATGGAGTCACTCGCCGGGACCCTGCGCGACAAGCACGGCGTCGAGGTCGACGTGCGCGCCTGCGATCTGTCGGATCGCGACGCGCGGGCCACCCTCGTCACCGAACTGTCCGGACGTGAGATCAGCGTCCTGTGCAACAACGCGGGCATCGCCACGTTCGGCCCGGTCGCCGAACTCGATCCCGCGTACGAGCGGGCCCAGGTGGAACTCAACGCCGTTGCGGTGCACGACCTCACCCTCGCGGTGTTGCCCGGGATGATCGAACGCAAGTCCGGCGCCATCCTCATGGTCGGCTCCGCGGCAGGCAACATGCCCATCCCTCACAACGCCACATACGCGGCCAGCAAGGCGTTCGTCAACACCTTCTCCGAGTCGCTGCGCGGCGAACTCAAGGGGACGGGAGTGAACGTCACCCTCCTCGCACCCGGCCCGGTCCGCACCGAGGAGCCCGATCCGGCGGAGGCGTCGATCGTGGACAAGCTGGTGCCCGACTTCCTGTGGATCTCCAGCGAGTACACCGCCAAGGTGTCGCTCGACGGGCTGGCCGACAACAAGATGCGCGTCGTGCCCGGCATCATCAGCAAGGCGATGTCCGTTGCCGGGCAGTACAGCCCGCGCGCGGTGGTCGCCCCGATCGTCGGAACGTTCTACAGGAAGCTGGGCGGATGACCCCCGGGTGAATGTACCGTTCACCGCTGCCGAGGCGCTGAAAGGTACATTCGCCCAGCGTTTCTAGCGCCTGCGACGTTTGCCCGTCCCGAAGATACTGCGGGAGATCTCGCGCCCGGCGGCCGACGCGGCCGAGCGGAGGAAGCTCTTCACCGCGGAGTTCCCGAGAATCTGCTCGGCCATGTTCGGACCCTCCGGCTGTGCGGGCGGCGGTGCCGGCAGGTCGGGCAGCGGGGGCAGGTCGAGGCCCGGTTCCGTGGCCGGCGCTCCGGCGACCTTGGCCGTCAGCTTCTCGTACGCCGATTCCCGGTCGACGGTCTGCCCGTACTTCGCCGACAGCGGGCTCGACGACGCCGCGGCCGTGATCGCGTCGTTGCCGATGGTGTCCATCAGCGAGCGGGGAGGCCGAATCCTCGTCCACGCCACCGGCGTCGGCGCGCCCCGTTCCGACAGGACCGTGACGATCGCCTCACCGATGCCCAGTGAGGTGAGAGCCTTCTCGAGGTCGTAGTTCTCGGTGGTCGGGTACGTTCGTACCGTTTTCGTCAGCGCCTTCTGGTCGTCGGGGGTGAAGGCGCGCAGCGCGTGCTGGATCCGGGCGCCGAGCTGCGACAGCACCGCATTCGGGACGTCCGTCGGCAACTGGGTGCAGAAGAAGACCCCCACACCCTTGGAGCGGATGAGCTTCACGGTCTGTTCCACCTGCTGCAGAAACGCCTTCGACGCGTCCGCGAAGAGCAGGTGCGCCTCATCGAAGATGAAGACGAGCTTGGGTTTGTCGAGATCACCTTCCTCGGGCAACGTCTGGAACAGGTCTGCCAGCACCCACATCAGGAAGGTGGAGAACAATGCCGGGCGCGCGGCCTGGGCGCCCAACTCGAACAACGCGATCACGCCCTTGCCGTCGATCACCCGGAGCAGGTCTTCGGTCTCCAGCTCGGGCTCCCCGAAGAACGTGTCGCCGCCGTCGGCTTCGAGATTGACGAGGGCCCTGAGGATCACACCGGCCGTGGCCGGGGACACGCCGCCGATGCCCTTCAGATCGGCCTTGCCCTCGTCGCTGGTGAGATGCGCGATGACCGATCGCAGATCCAACAGGTCGAGCAGCGCGAGCCCCTGAACGTCGGCCCAGTGGAAGATCAGCCCCAGCGTGGACTCCTGAGTCTCGTTGAGCCCGAGAACCTTGGCGAGCAGGATCGGCCCGAACGCCGTGATGGTCGCGCGGACGGGAATGCCCAGGCCTTCCGTTCCCAGCGAGAGGAATTCGACCGGGGATCCCGCCGGCCGCCACTCGTCGTCACCCGTCTCGGACGCTCGGGCCGTGATTTTGTCGCCCGCCTCACCCGGCTGTGACAGGCCCGACAGGTCGCCCTTCACGTCGGCCATCACCACGGGAACCCCTGCAGCCGACAGTTGCTCGGCAATACCCTGCAGCGTCTTCGTCTTTCCCGTCCCGGTGGCGCCGGCGACGAGTCCGTGCCGGTTGACCGTCGCGAGGGGGATGCGCACCCGGGCCGCCCGATCCACGGCGCCGTCGAGAACCACGGTGCCCAGCTCCAGAGCCGCACCCTCCGAGGAGTATCCGGCCGCGATGGCCGCGGCGGCACCGGAGGGGGCGGCGACGCCTGCAGGAGCACGGTTCTCTTCAACCTCCGCGTCCCGGGCTTCCTGCTCCGCCGCCTCTGCCGCTGCCGCGGCCTCCGCCGCGATCCTGGCCGCTTCGGCGGCCGCCGCCCTCGCCGCCGCCGCCCTTTCCGCCGGAGTCGAGGTCGCGCCACCGTCCTGCGATTGCTGGGTCATCCAAGCCCTCCTCGGATCACGCACGTCGGGAGAAAGTGTCCACCGCAGACTTTATCCCGTCACTCACGTGACTACTGTGTTCCTGGTGCAGGACAAACTTGTGTGGATCGACTGTGAAATGACCGGGCTCCGGCTCGGTACCGACAAGCTGATCGAGATCGCAGCTCTGGTCACGGACAGCGAGCTGAACGTGCTCGGTGAGGGTGTCGACATCGTCATCCACGCCGACGACGACGCGCTCGCGGCCATGCCCGACGTGGTGACCAAGATGCACGAGAACTCGGGGCTGACCGACGAGGTCCGGAAGTCCACGGTCACGCTCGCCGAGGCCGAGCAGCAGGTGCTCGCCTACATCCGCGAGCACGTGCCGGTCGCCGGGACGGCGCCGCTCGCAGGCAACTCGATCGCGACCGACCGCGGATTCATCGCCCGCGACATGCCGGACCTCGACACCTACCTGCACTACCGGATGATCGACGTCAGCTCCATCAAGGAACTGTCCCGGCGCTGGTACCCGCGGATCTACTTCGGTCAGCCCGAAAAGGGTCTCGCCCACCGCGCCCTGGCCGATATCAAGGAGTCGATCCGGGAACTGAAGTACTACCGGAAGACGGCGTTCGTGGCCGAGCCCGGACCGTCTACCAGCGACATCGCCGCCGTTGTCGAGGAACTCGGGCCAGCCTGAGATACCGATTGGCTTCTCGGGCACCGGACGCGCTAGTATCTTCCTCGCCGAAGTTACTGCCCCCGGGCGGTGCCTGAAGCACATGGTGAGTGTAGTTCAGTTGGTAGAGCACCAGGTTGTGATCCTGGCTGTCGCGGGTTCGAGTCCCGTCACTCACCCCAAACGGAAAGCCCCCGGCCTCGGCCGGGGGCTTTCCTCTTTGCGATTGGTCTGACGCCTGCTGTCAGGCGTTGGCGTTGCCCGCCTTCCAGACATCCCACGGGATGTTCCAGTCACCGAGGCCGTCCGTGCCCGACAGCGTGCCGCCCAGCGTGTTCTTGACGATCACGATGTCGCCGCGCTTCGTGTTGTCGTACACCCACTTCGCGTTGGACGGGCTGAGGTTCAGGCAGCCGTGGCTCGCGTTCGAGTAGCCCTGCTGCCCCACCGACCACGGCGCCGAGTGGAAGAAGATGCCGCTGTAGGACATTCGCGTGGCCCAGTCGACGGGAGTCTTGTATCCCTGCGGGGAGTTGACCGGCACGCCGTAGGTGGACGAGTCCATGACGAGGTTCGCGAACCGGTCGCCGATGATGTAGACGCCGTTGTCGGTGGGTGTGTCGTCCTTACCCATCGACGTGGGCATCGTCATGATCACTTCGCCGTTGCGCTCGAACGTCACCTGCTTGGTGTTGTCGTCCGCCGTCGCGACGAGGGCGTCGCCGATGGTGAAGGCCGTGTGGACGTCCTCCTGGCCGAACAGTCCGTCACCGAGGTCGCGGCCGTACACGGCGACCTTGACGTCCACGGCGGTGCCGGGGGCCCAGTAGCTCTGCGGACGCCACCGCACCTCACGGTTGTTCACCCAGTAGAACGCGCCCTCGACGGGCGGATTCGTCGTGACGGTGATGCCGGCCTCCGCCGCCTTGCGGTCGGGGATGTTCTCGTCGAACTGGACCGCGATCGGCTGACCGATGCCCACCACGTCGCCCTCCGACGGCATCACGTACGGCTTGGTGACGTTGCCGGGTGCGCTGGTGGTGAACGCGGATGTCGAGGTGGTACCGCCGCCCAGTCCGTTCGCCTTCACCTCGAGCCGGTACTCCTTGTCGTAGCCCAGCGGCTCCGTGTTGACCCAGGACAACCCGTCGGGCGCGATGGCGCCGTCGACCGTCTCACCCTCCGGGTTGAGCATGGTGACCGCCGCCAGCGTGCCGTCGGCCACCGTCACCGTCACCGGCTGTCCGGGCGAGAATCCCACCGCACCATCGACGGCCGACGCCGTCAGCTTCGGCTTGATGAGCTCGGTGACCGGATTGGAATCGATCGGCGCCTCACCTTCCGACGTGACGCTGTCGGCACCGGAGACGGTGCACCCCGCGATCGACACTGCGAATACGAGTGATGCCGCCACAATCGTCGCCGTCTTCGAGACGGATCTCACCGATTGCGCACGCACGCGCCCGCCACGCCCCACACCCATGGATAACCCCACTTCACGTCCTCGCTCCGAATTCACGTTCAAGCCGGCACGTCCCTCGCCTTCGCAAGACGAATCGGCACGTCGAGACCGTGTGGTCTCCAATGATGCCAGCCACTGGAGACCGGTTCCAACCAAGCGCCGAGCCGCTCAATAACGTTCGAATATCAATCGTGACCAGCGGCGCTCTTGTTACGCGCCACCGTGCGGATCGGGTCGCCACGGGCAGTCGCCACCAGGCGATTTGCATTCCCGAGAAGCGACCCGCTAATGTTCTGTCTCGCAAGAGCGAGCGCCTATAGCTCAGTTGGTAGAGCAAGTGACTCTTAATCACTGGGTCCGGGGTTCGAGTCCCTGTGGGCGCACTTGCACGAAGGCCCCCATCCTCTCACGAGGATGGGGGCCTTTCTCATGTCACCACCATCACAGCGTGCGTGCGGGGCGGTCAGATGACGAACGGGCCGCCGGAACGTGAAGTCACTGCGAACTTCACATCCGACGGCCCGTTCGAGGGTCGTTCAGCGCAACGCTTTGCGGAGCACCAGGAGCCCTGCCACCGCACCCACGGCGATCAGTCCGTACTTGACCGCCGGCTCGTTCAGCTTGGCGATCAGCGTCCGCTTCGTGTTCTCCATGAGACGCTTCGGGTTGGTGCGGACCGTCAATTCGTCGAGAGTGCTCGCGAGCTGATTACGCGCGTTCTCGATCTCACGCTCGATGCTCTCGGTGTCCCTGGGCACGTGTCCTCCAACTTGTTCGACTGGTTCGATCAGCGAGAGCGACGCTACCGCGACGATCCCACACTTGCGTCAACCGTAGACGAGAACACGCGACCTGCGACTCCGTCTCCCCCGATCGCGCCGCGGCCCACGGTCAGACCTTCCCGGTAGCCTGACTTCTCGTGACCGACAACAGCAGACTCGCACCCGGAGACACCGCCCCCGCCTTCACACTGCCCGACGCCGACGGCAACGACGTGTCGCTCGCCGACTACCGCGGCCGCAAGGTCGTCGTGTACTTCTACCCGGCGGCGAGCACGCCGGGCTGCACCAAACAGGCCTGCGATTTCCGCGACAACCTCGCCGACCTGAACGGCGCAGGCCTGGACGTGATCGGCATCTCCCCCGACAAGCCGGCGAAGCTGGCCAAGTTCCGCGACAACGAGGAACTGACGTTCCCCCTCCTGTCCGATCCCGACAAGGCCACACTCGAGGCGTGGGGCGCGTTCGGCGAGAAGAAGATGTACGGCAAGACGGTGCAGGGTGTCATCCGCTCCACGTTCCTCGTCGACGAGGACGGGAAGATCGAAGTGGCCCAGTACAACGTCCGCGCCACCGGCCACGTCGCGAAACTGCGCCGGGACCTGTCCGTCTGATCCACGCGACGGGCGGCTGCGACTCGTCAGCCGCCCGTGAGCCGTTCGATGCCGTCGAGCATCCGGTCGAGGCCGAATCGGAAGTCGTGTTCGAGCCAGTGCGCGTCGTCGGCGTCGCCGGCATCGAACGCACCCCCGGCGATCGCCGCCCGCAGTGCGGGAAACCGCTTCTCGTCGAGCAGTAGCGGGAGCAGCCGGGCGTAGTCGACCTGCTCCACCTTCGCCGACCGTTCCAGGTCCAGCGCGAACCGCGCCCGCCCGATCACGAACAGCGAAACATTCAGCACCACTTGCAGCTTCCGGTCCTCGCTCAGGCCGGTGTCGGCCAGCGACCGCAGACCGGCCTCCAGCCACGCGAGATTGTTGGGGCCCGTCGGAGGCGCGGAGATGGTCACCTCCGGCCACCACGCGTGCGTCCGGACCGCCCGGTACTCGCCCAGCGCCCACGATTCGAGTCGGTCCCGCCAGCCCCCCGTGACGACGAGTCCGCGGGGCTCACCGATTGCCCGATCGGCCATCAGCTCCACCAGGTCGTCCTTGCTGTCCACGTAGCGGTACAGCGACATGGTGGTGAATCCGAGTTGCTTGGCGACCCGGCTCATGGACAGACCCGCGAGGCCTTCGGCGTCCGCCACCTCGATGGCGGCGTCGACCACCCGCTCGAGGCTCAACCCCTTCCGGGGGCCGCGGGTCCCCGGTTCCTCGATCCCCCAGGCCAGCCGGACGGCCTTGGGCAGGGCCACGGTGGGGTCGTCGGGGGTTTCGTTCGGTCGGGGCATGCACGTGTCCACTTCGTCGGGGTCTTGCGCTCATCCTAAAACTGCGTACGCTGCACACCATGAGTATACGAGATACACAGTTTTGCGTGTCGGCCGTCTCGGTCACCGGTTTACGCAAGGCATACGGAGACGTCACCGTCCTCGACGGAGTCGACCTCGACGTGCCGCCAGGCAGCGTGTTCGCGCTCCTCGGCGCCAACGGTGCGGGAAAGACGACGATGGTCCGCATCCTGTCGACCCTGACACCGCCTGACGCGGGCACCGTGCACGTCGCCGGGCACGACCTTCGCTGCGACCCTCAGGGAGTGCGGCGGAAGATCAGCCTCACCGGGCAGTACGCGGCGGTCGACGACCTTCTCACCGGCGAGGAGAACCTCCGGCTCATGGCCCGGCTGAGCCACCTCGGCCGCGCAGAGGGCAAGCGGCGCGCCCGCGAGCTACTCGAGCAGTTCGACCTGGTGGACGCGAGAACCCGCCGCGCAGGGACGTACTCGGGTGGGATGACCCGGCGCCTCGATCTGGCGATGAGCCTCATCTCGCGGCCCGACATCATCTTCCTCGACGAACCGACCACCGGTCTCGACCCGCGCAGCCGGCAGTCCATGTGGGAGATGATCCGAAGACTGGTCGACGGCGGCGTCACCATCTTCCTGACCACCCAATACCTCGAGGAAGCCGACCGGCTGGCAGACCGGGTCGCCGTCCTCGACGGCGGCAGGGTCGTGGCCGAGGGCACTCCTGACGAGCTGAAGCGACTCGTGCCCGGCGGTCACCTCGAGCTCACGTTCACCCGGCCGTCCGAACTGCACGACGTCGCCCAGGCCTTCGACGACGCCGTCCTCGACGCCGACCGCCTGGCCGTTCAGGTCCCGACCGACGGCAGCATCGGCCAGCTGAAGACGCTGCTCGGACGAATCGACGACCAGAGCGTCACCGTCGACAAGCTCTCGCTCCACTCCCCCGATCTCGACGACGTCTTCTTCGCTCTCACCGACAACTCGAACGCTTCTCCGATCCGGAACGAGGCCGCAGCCCGATGATCCCGAACACGCAGTCACGCCCCCTCGACGACTTCGCGGCGATGACCGGCCGCAGCCTGACGCGCCTGCTCCGCAGCCCGGACACGATGATCATGGGCGTCGCCCTTCCGGTGATGCTGCTGCTGTTGTTCGTGTACGTCTTCGGCGGAGCCATGCAGACCGCCACCGGCTACCTCGACTACGTGGTGCCCGGAATCATCCTGCTCTGCGCCGGTTTCGGATCCTCACAGACGGCGGTGAGCGTCACCGGCGACATGGTGCACGGCATCGTCGACCGATTCCGGTCCATGCCCATCGCACGTTCGGCGTTCCTGTTCGGCCATGTCGCGTCCAGTGTCATCCGCAATCTCCTCACGTCCCTCGTCGTGATCGGCGTCGCGATGATCATGGGATTCGGGCCCACCGCAGGCCCGATACAGTGGCTGGCCGCACTCGCGATCGTCGCCCTGTTCATCCTCGCCATCTCCTGGCTGGCGACGGCGCTCGGGCTCCTCGCCGGCACCGAGGAAGCCGCCAACGGGTTCACCTTCTTCCTGCTCTTCCTCCCCTACGTCAGCAGCGCGTTCGTTCCCACCGACACGATGCCGAGCTGGCTACACGCCTTCGCCGAGAACCAGCCCGTCACGCCGGTGATCGAAACGGTCCGTGGCCTACTGCTCGGCACACCCGTCGACGACACAGCTCTGATCGCGGTGTTGTGGTGTGTCGGAATCGCCTGTGCCGGCTACTTGTGGGCGATCACATTGTTCACCCGGAGAGCGGCTCGATGAGTCGTCTCCGCCAGGTGAAACCTGACGCGTCACCGGGAGGGATCTTCGGAATCCGGACGAAAGACGGATAGCCTGGGGCGGTGGAGTCTTCAGTCAGCAAGCAAGCGCCGCGCCGAGTGGACCCGGCGTTGGAGCTGCAGTCGGACCCGCAGGAACTCCTGCCCCGCAGACGGCCGACCCAGGAACGTAGTCGCCGGAAGTTCGACGCGCTGCTCACGGCATCGCGGGAGTTGCTGGTGGACGTGGGATTCGAATCGTTCACGTGCGAAGAGGTCGCCGCACGCGCGGACGTCCCGATCGGCACCCTCTACCAGTTCTTCGCGAACAAGTACGTGATCGTCTGCGAACTCAACCGGCAGGACCTCGTCGGAGTCCAGCACGAGATCGCCCAGTTCAACGGTGAGGTCCCGTCCCTCGACTGGCTGCGGTTCCTCAATTCCTTCGTCGACCACATGGCAGGCCTGTGGACGTCCGACCCGTCGAGGCGCGAGGTGTGGCTGGCGATGCAGTCGACGCCGTCGACGCGCGCCACCGGCGCCATCCACGAGAAGGCGTTCGCGGAGCAGGTGTCACGGATGCTCGCGCCGCTCACCCCGCAGACGTCGCGGGAGCGGCGCACGATGATGGCCGAGGTGCTCGTCCACGTCGTGTACTCGATGCTCAACTTCTCCGTGCAGGACAACCAGAGCCACGCGGACGCCGTCGCCGAACTCAAACGGCTGATGGTGGCATACCTGTTGGTCGCCGAGAAGGAATCGCGCTCCACCTAGGCGCTACGCGCCTGTGCGCCCTTCCGGTTGCCGGAGCTACCAGAAAGGCGCACGGGCGCCGGAGGCGCCTACAGGGACTCGATGACGGCGAACGCGCCCGCCATGTCTCCGTCGTGTGTGAGGGAGATGTGAATCTTCACATCGGTCAGATGCTTGGCGACGTCTCCGCGTAAGCGGATGCTCGGTCGCCCCCACGCATCCGTCACCACCTCGATCAGGTGGTGGATCATCTCGGGCAGCACCGGCGGGCTGGCGAAGAGAGACGTGGACCAGGCCTTGATCACTGCCTCCTTCGCAGCCCACCGGGCGGCGAAATGTCTAGCCGGATCGGAGCTCCGGGTCACGGCGTCCCGACGCTCGCCCGGTGTGAAGTTGTCGAGCATTGCCGTCCCTGGCCGGTCCAGCTGCTCGGCGAACTCCGACACCGTCACGAGATCGAAGCCGATCCCCAGAACTCCCATCCGTCGTTCCTACTTGCAGCCGGGCAGACCCGAGCTGTACACGTCGTCCGATCCCAGGCGCGCGGCCTCGGTGAGCAGGACGTCCGCCTCGAGCTGACGGGACGCCGCAGCCGGGACGCTGTCGCCGCCGAAGCGACGATCCGCCGGACGCTCGTACAGGCTGCCGCCGCCGACCATGGCCTTCGCCAGTCGACGCTGACCCTCGACGGTGCGCTTGCGTGCCTGCTCGAGGTACGCCTCACGCTTGTCGGCCGGGATGGCCTCGACGAACGCCTGCGAGTGCACGACCGCGACCATGCCCGACACGTGCCCGAAGCCGAGGCTGGTCAGCAGACCGGCCTTCAGCGGGAACTGCTCGCCGAAGCGGAGCGGCTCCCGAGCCCACACGAGGTGTTCGAACTCGGCCATCTTCTCGTCGACGCAGTCGAGGCTGCGGTTCGGCGGAACGATGCCCTGGTCCAGCACCTGGCAGAGACCGATCAGCTGGAACGCTGCGGCACCACCCTTGGCGTGTCCGGTGAGGCTCTTCTGCGAGACCACGAACAGCGGCGCACCGTCGCTGCGGCCGAGTGCCCCGGCGAGGCGCTCGTGCAGCTCCGCCTCGTTGGGATCGTTGGCCGCGGTGGACGTGTCGTGCTTGGAGATCACCGAGATGTCGTCGGCGCTGACACCGAGCTTGCCGAGGGACTGGGCGAGCTGCGAATTCGCTCCCCCACGACCCGCACCGAGCGCACCGATTCCGGGAGCCGGGATCGACGTGTGGACACCGTCCGCGAACGAGCCGGCGTAGGCGACCACACCGAGGACGGGCAGGCCCATCTCGAGTGCCAGGTCACCGCGGGCCAGCAGGATCGTGCCACCACCCTGCGACTCGACGAACCCGCCGCGACGACGGTCGTTGGCCCGCGAGAATCGACGGTCGTCGATGCCCTTGGCCCGCATGTCGTCGGTCTTGGCCGTGGCGGACATGTCACCGAATCCGATGATGCCTTCCGCGCTGAGGTCGTCGAACCCGCCGGCGACCACGAGCTGGGCCTTGCCGAGCTTGATCTTGTCGACGCCCTCTTCGACGGACACCGCGGCCGTGGCGCACGCCGCAACCGGGTGAACCATGGCGCCGTAACCGCCGACGTAGGACTGGACCACGTGCGCCGCAATCACATTCGGCAGGGCTTCCTGCAGGATGTCGTTCGGCCGGTTCTCGCCGAGCAGCGTGTCGATGTACAGCGACCTCATGGAAGTCATGCCGCCCATGCCGGTGCCCTGGGTGTTGGCGACCAGCGAGGGGTGCACCCACCGCAGCAGTTCGCTGGGCGTGAACCCACCGGTGAGGAACGCGTCCACCGTGGCGACGATGTTCCACAGGCCCACGCGGTCGACGGAGTCGGCCATGTCGGCGGGGATGCCCCACTTGGTGACGTCGAATCCGGTCGGGATCTGACCACCCACGCTCCGCGTGAGCTTCATCTTGCGGGGGACGCGGATCTCGGTGCCCGCACGGCGGGTGACCTGCCAGTCACCGCTGTCCGGAACCGGGGTCGCGACCGTGTTCTCCGGGTCGGCCTCCACGAAGGCCAGTGCCTCCGCCTCGGTGCTGACGACGAAGCTCAGGTCCTTGTCGAGGAAGACCGACGTGAGGAGCGGTGCGGTGTTCTCGACCATGGCGCCGTCGTCCGCGTAGCGGCGGATGCCGCAGCGCTCGACGACCGTGTCGTGGTACTTGTCCGCGATCTCGGCCTCCGGAACCAGTTCCCCGGTCTCGGCGTCGTACCAGCCTGCGGACGGCGTGGTCTCCCACACGACGAGTCCGGTGTTCCAGGCGAGTTCGAGAACGCCTGCCGCCGAAAGCTCTTCGTCGACCTCCATCTCGAAGCGGGTACGCGAGGAGCCGAACGGTCCGAGCTCACCGGCGCCGACGATGACGACGAGGTCCTCCGGAGCCGCAGTGACGCCGGACCAGGCCGGTGCCACCGACGCGGAGACCCGCGGCGGGGCGGGCAGAGCCGCGATGGTCTCGAGCTCGTCCGCATCCGCGTCGGCCTCGGCAGCTGCGGTCGCAGCTTCCTGAGCCTGCTTCGCCAGCGCGGGCAGGTCCAGGTTCGCCTGGGCGAGCCCACCGGTCAGATCGGCCGCGAGCGGCTCGGTGGAGGCGAGGCGACGTGCCTCGGGCTCGCACCACTGCAGCAGCTCGGTGGCCATTTCCTGGGTGGACCAGGTACGGACTCCGGCACCTTCGACGGCCTCGACCAGCGGGTCGTTGCCGCCCATGAGGCCGGTTCCGCGGACCCAGCCGATGAGAGCGTGCACCAGGGTGACGCGCTCGGCCCAGTTGCGCTCGGCCTTCCAGCGGCCGACCACTGCGTCCAGCGCGGCCTTGGCCTCGCCGTACGCACCGTCGCCACCGAACAGGCCGCGGTTCGGGGAACCGGGCAGGACCACGTGCAGGTGGGTGTCGACGTCACGGTCGTAACCGATCTTCGACAGTCCGCCGATCAGGCGCTCCACCGACCACAGGAGAACGCGCATCTCCATTTCGGCGCGGGCGCCGGCGTCGGCGAGGTCGCCTGCCACGCGGGGCGCGGCGAACGGGAACAGCAGCGTCGGGGTGACCGCTTCCTTGACGAGCTTCTTCGATCCACCGGCCGTCTCGTACTGCGCTTCACCGATCCACTCGATGAGCGCGTCGATGTCCGTGTAGGACGCCATGTTCGCGGGGACCACCCACAGGGCGGCACCGGCGCGAGCATTGCGGCGGTAGAGGTCGCGGTAGAAGCCGAGACGCTTGTCGTCGAGACGCGAGGTGGTCACGAAGACCGTCGCGCCGCCGGCGAGGAGCTTGCCTGCGACCGAGGCCGCGATGGAGCCCTTGCTGGCACCGGTGACGACGGCGACCTGGTCTGCCCATTCCGGGGTCTCGTCGGTGACGACGACTGCCGCCTCCGCGATGCGTCCGTACTTCTCGGCCAGAGCCGTGCGACCCTCGTCGGTTGCGCGGGCCTGCCACCATGCGGCCTGCGCCGCAACGGACTTGCCTGCACCGGCGAAGCCTTCGATCTCGAGAGACTCCACGCCTGCCGCGTCGATCCACAGACGAGCGAGGTCCTCACGTGCACTGGCCCAGCGGTCGTCGAGCAGGACCGCCCGCTTGGCGTCGAACGCCGGAGCGACCAGGCGCGGCCAGTCGGAACCGAGTTCCGCCGACACGAGGTCGACGAGTTCGGTGTCGGTCGGCTGCGCTGCCGTCGCCGTGTCGCCTGCGAAGCCGAGCTGCTCGAGCACGAGGCGGGCGGCCGAGGCCAGCACGCCGTCGCGGCCCGTGATGTGCTCGGTGAACTCGCCCAGTGCCGCGGCGTCGACGGTGCCACCGGCTCCGCCACCCGAGGACGGGAGGGAGACGCTGATCCCGCGGCGCGAGGCCACTGCGGCCACTGCGCTGTCGATGACGGCGTCCACTGCGGCGCCGTCGGCGAGACCGCCGCCGGCCAGACCACCGAGGTCACCACCACGGATGCTGGAACCGTCGCGGGTTCCGAGCGCCACCTCTGCGGTGACGTGGTACGCCCAGCCGTCGCCGAGTTCCCAGACCTTCTTCACACGGTCTGCGATGGCCGCCGGACGACGACCCGAGGGGCCGAAGACCTTGCGGAGGTGATCGTTGATCGAGTCGGACAGCACCGGGCCGAACGGCTTGTACGTGCGGGCCAGGGAGTCGACCGTGCCGGCGAGCGAGCCCATGTCGGCGTCAGCGGCACCGTCGATCGCGCCGAGCGAGAGCTCGGAGCCGAGGTCGACGAGCAGCTGGTTACGCCGCGAGGACACACCGTCGCACAGCGCCTCGATCGTGTCGACGGGGCCGACCTGATCGGGACGGAGCTTGGTCCACAGGCTGATCAGGACCTTGGTGGCGTCAGCGGCCTTGAACGCGATGTCGTCGGGACGCGGTCCGCCGGACGGTGCAGCGGCCGGGGCCGGGGCGGCGGCGGGTGCAGCCGATGCGGCGGGCGCCTCGGCTGCGGGTGCTGCGGGCTCGTCGTCCTCGACCGGCGCCGGATCGACGTCGGTGGAGTACACGATGGACGCTTCACGCTCGATGTTGAGGACCTCGACCGGGTAGCCGAAGCGGCCCGGCAGCTTCAGGGTCTGCGACGCGAGGTTCGCGACGGTCGGGACGGAGCCCAGACCGATCTCCACGAACCGCTCGACACCCAGTCCACCCTCGGACTCGTCGGCGAACAGCAGGTCCTGCGTCTCGATCCAGCGCACCGGGCTGGCGAACTGCCAGGCCAGGAGCTCGGTGAGGACCACGCGGGTGAGCTGAACCGGCTTCTTCGCCCAGGAGTCGAAGTCCTTCAGCACCTTGTCGAGGGGCTTCGACGGCACCAGGTCGGCGATCTCCTGCACGAACTCCTTCTTCAGGGAGAACGGCTTGGGGACCAGGTTCGGGATGTAACGCCCGATCAGGATGGCCGGGTCGATGTCCTGCGGAAGCAGTTCCTCGAGACGTCCGCGGAAGTCGTCGACGCCGCCACGCAGCACCGTCGAGTGGAACGGGACGTCGATGCCCGGGACCATGATGTACGCGCGCTTGCCACCGAAAGCCTCACGGCGGATGTCGATTTCGACCTCCAGCGCGTTGAGTCCGGCGACGGTACCGGCGATGGCGTACTGCGAGCCACGCAGGTTCAGGTTCACGATCTGCAGGAACTCACCGGTCGCCTCGGCGACACCGGCGACGAACGCCTCGACGTCGTCGTCGGCCAGACCGATCTGCGACGGGCGGATGGCAGCCATCCGGTAGTCGGAGCGGCCGGCCTCGTCGCGGGGAACGAGTGCGTGCATCGCGGAACCACGCTGGAAGACCACCTCGAGAACAGCTTCGAGAGGCAGCACACCGGCGACGGCGGCGAGAGCGTTGTACTCACCGACCGAGTGGCCTGCGAGCAGGGCACCCTCGACGAAGGCACCGGACTCGCGGAGCTCGGCGACCTGAGCCACACCGAGCGTCGCCATCGCGACCTGGGTGAACTGGGTCAGGTGCAGGACGCCGTCCGGGTGCTTGTGCTCGACACCGCGGGCCTTGACGACCGTCGGGTTGTCGCGGACCACGGCGAGGATCGAGAAGCCGAGGGCCTTGCGGGTGTGCTTGTCGGCGCGGTCCCAGATCTCACGGGCGGCCTTGGAGCGGGCGCGGGCGTCGAGGCCCATGCCGGGACGCTGGATGCCCTGTCCGGGGAACGCGTAGACGGTCTTCGGGGCGGCGGTGCGACCCGTTGCGACCATCACCAGTTCACCGTCGATACGGCAACCGACCTCGACGATCTCGGCGCCACGGTCCACCGCGATGCGGTCGACGCGGACATCGATCTCGGCGCCCGGGCGAACCATGCCCAGGAAGCGTGCGGTCCAGGCGGTGAGGCGACGCGGCGGCGTCTTGGTCTCGGCCGGATCCACGGCGGTGACGACCTGCTGAGCAGCGGCGGAGAGCCACATGCCGTGCACGATCGGGCTGCCGAGGCCGGCGAGCAGTGCCGCGTTGTCGGAGGTGTGGATCGGGTTGTGGTCGCCCGACACCTGGGCGAAGGAGCCCATGTTGCGGGGAGCGACGATCGTGGTGTCGCGGCGACGACGACGCGGGGTGTCGACGGCCTCGTCACTCAGCGAGCCACCGGCGCGGGCCGGGTCGGACAGTTCGCCCTTGCCGGTGCGGCCGCGGATCGCGAAGCGCTCCGACAGAGTGACGACGGCAGGCGCGTCCAGGCCCTCGCCGAGCATGGCGCCGACCTCGACCTTGACCTCGACGACGCGGCCCAGGTCGGTGTCGAGAACCGAGGCGACCTCGGCCTTGACGACGAGAATGCTGGTCTCCGAAGGCAGTTCGCCGACGAAATCGACACCGTGGTCCAGGTGGACCAGGTCGAGCATGCCCTCGATGACGGACAGCGAGTCTTCGGTCTTGGCAGCACCGAGCACGGCGAACACGGCCGGCCAGCAAGCGCCGACGACCACGTCCGGGACGGCCTTGCCGCTGACGCTCAGCGTCGTGGGCAGACCCGAGCCGGTGACACCGGCATGGTCGGCGACCAGGTCGGGCGTCCAGGCGAGGTTGAGGCGTGCGACACCATTCTTGACGGCGGGCAGTTCCTGACCGGCAGCGACCGCGAGGAGTGCGGTCATCGACTTCTCGGCGTCGGCCTCGGTGACCACGGGAGCGCCACCGTCCGCGACGGACGCGGGAACGGTGATGATGATCTGGACGGACTTGGCTGCCACCAGCGGGACGGTGAGGAGCACCTGCTGGTCGTCGATGACGGACAGCTCGGCACCGGTGGTCTCGTGCACCGCGAGGGTGTCGGACTCGATCGACCACTTGTCGAGGTCACCGAGCCGGCGAACCGGGTTCAGCGTCAGGCGCGAGGCCCACTGGATGTCGGGAGCCGACAGCACGGTGTCGAGGAGGCCGCGGGCGATGTCCGCGTGACGACGTGCGGGCAGCGACAGCGGCGCGACACCGGCGGTGACCAGCTCGTCGTACGTGGCCTTCTCGAAGCGGTCCAGCAGCTCGCCGACAGGCTCGTCGACGCGCGTGATGCCGGCGACGGCGACGGTGCCGGGGATGACGCAGACCTGGTCGGCCGTGTAGCGGGGATCGTGTGCCTGCCACAGCGAGTCGGAACGCCACCAGCGGCGGACGTCACCGTCGACGACGGGCACGAAGTTGACCGGCTTGCCGGGGGTCTTGCACAGCGAGACGAAGAAGGAGACGTCGGCGGGGTGCAGAACCGTGGTGGCGTAGTCGGGGTACTGCGCCTGCAGGGCGCAGACGGCTGCCTCGGGACGCTCGAGAATCGCGTCGTCGGCGAACAGGGTGGGGATGGGGCCACGGTCGACCGGGTGCAGACGCGACTCGGTGCGCTGCAGCATCTCACCGAAGCGCGCACGCCAGGTGATGTCGAGCCACGGGCTCGAGGTGGCCTCGGTGATGGCGTCCTGGACGTCGGTGCCGCAGTCGAATGCCTTCGCCGCGTCGATGCCGACAGCCAGCTCGAGGTAGCGGCGCAGCCACTGCTCGTACGTCATGGTCGCGACGTCGCCGAAGTACGGCTTCGCCGTGATGTTCAGTGCCTCGATGATCTCGTCGCGACGCTCGGCGACGGCGTCGGCGTCACCGGCGACCTCGTCGAGCAGACGGCCGGTGCGGGACGCGGCGTTGTCGATCTCGTGGATGTCGGCGCCGAGCTGGCTACGGCCGGAGGCCATGCCGCCCTCGGCGGTGCCTGCTCCGACCCAGTCCGGAGTACCGGGGGTGTCGACGAGGAGCTGCTTCACCTCGGCAGAGGTGGTCGCCTCGAGGGTGGCCATGGCGGCGGTGCCGACCAGGATGCCGTCGAGCGGCATGGCCGGGAAGCCGTGTGCAACGGACCAGCGGCCGGTCAGGTAGTCGGCAGCCTGCTCGGGCGTGCCGATGCCGCCACCGACGCACAGGACCAGGTTCGGCCGGGTACGCAGCTCGGCGTAGGTGTCGAGGAGCAGGTCGTCCAGGTCTTCCCACGAGTGGTGGCCACCGGCGCGGCCGCCCTCGATGTGGGCGATGACGGGGAACGAGGGAACCTCGTTGGCGATGCGGATGACCGAGCGGATCTGCGCGACCGTGCCCGGCTTGAACGCGACGTAGCTGAAACCGGCATCGGTGAGGTCGCCGATGATCGAGACGGCGTCCTCGAGCTCGGGGATACCGGCGGTGACGACGACACCGTCGAACGGGGCACCCGCGGCGCGGGCCTTCGGCACGAGGCGCTTGCCACCGACGTGAAGCTTCCACAGGTAGGGGTCGAGGAACATCGAGTTGAACTGCACGGCGCGGCCCGGCTCGAGCAGCCCGGTGAGCTTCTCGACGTTGTCGGCGAAGATCTGCTCGGTGACCTGGCCACCGCCGGCGAGCTCGGCCCAGTGGCCTGCGTTGGCTGCTGCGGCGACGATCGTCGGGTCGACCGTGGTCGGGGTCATGCCGGCGAGCAGGATCGGCGAACGACCGGTCAGCTTCGTGAATGCGGTCTCGACGCCGATGCGGCCGCCCGGCAGCGACACCGGCTTCGGGAGGAACTCGGTCCACGCGGCGGGAACCTCGGGGGTTGCGCCGGGGGTGAGCAGGTTGCGGTGACCGCCACGGGTCGCGGCGGCGACGATGCCGACGCCCTGGCCGCGGACACTGGCCGACGTCATACGGGTGAGGAGGTCACCGGGTCCGAGATCGAGGATCCACGCGGCACCGGCTTCGAGGGTGCTGTCGACGGCGGCGACCCAGTCGACGGGATCGACGAGGCAGGCGCTCGTGAGAGCGCGGGCCTTCTCCTCGTCGAGACCGCAGCGCACGGCCCACTGGCCGACGATGTCGATCGTCTCCGCGAGTGCGGGGTGGTGGAAGCCGATCTCGACCGCGAGGGACTCGAAGACGGGCGCGAAGATGGAGCCGCCACGCTTCTTGGCGTCGCGCTCACGGGCCTCGTCGGCCTCGATCTGCTCGCACCGCTGCTGGACGCGTGCCAGCTGGGCGGGCGGGCCGGACAGCACGACGCGGCGACGGGCGTTACGGATGCCGAGGACGGCAGCACGCTCGGGCTCGAGGCCCTCGGCGAGCTCCTCGACGATCTGACGGAGTCGTTCCGGGTCGACGTTGGAGACAGCCAGCATCGGGGTGGAGTCGGCGGCGGCAATCACTCCGCGACGACGGCCGACGAGGCCGGCGGCCGCACCGATGAGCTGAGCGAGGGCGAGGAGTTCGCCGTCCTTCTGACCCGAGGAGGCAACGGCCTCCGCGGCGAGGAGTCCCTGGGAGTGGCCGATCACCGACACGGGAGCCGTAACCGCGGGATCGAGGCCCTGAGCAGCCAGCGCACGCAACGCTGCGATCTGGGTGAGGAAGACGCCGGGGAGAGACACCGCCGCCGAGGTGAGCGCTGCCGCGGAGGGTCCGGCCGCCTGGGCGCCGTCCTCTTCGTCGGCGAGTTCCTGCTCGAGGATCCACGCGATGGGGTCGAATCCGACCGGGCGCACGACGAGGAGTTCCTGCGCCACGGGGGCCAGGTAGTCGGCCGCGTCGTTGACGATCGTGGTGAGTGCCGGCTCGAGTCCGTTGTCGCGGCTCAGTTCCTCCAGCGAGCTCAGCCAGGGTGCACCCTGACCACCGAAGGCGAGCGCGTACGGCTCACCTCCGAGCAGACGATCCACGAGGGTGCCCTTGCTCGACGACCGAGTGTCGTCCCGGTCTACGCCGATGCGCCGCGAACCCTTCGAGTTTTTTCCGTTTCCTGCGGGTGTCGTGTCGTCAATCGTCACGCGTATGTCCTCTCCTGGTCCCCTCTGGGGGGAGGTGGGGATAGTGTCTGCCGCCCTCGGCATCGTGTGCCAGCTGTATCGGCTCTGATCAGCTCTTCCGGGCTGTTCAAGGTTGACACAGAATCATGAGGATTTCCTCACGTTCACGAGCCGCCCCGGTGTCACAGCCGTGCATCGGAGAAATATCGCGTGATGTCCCTCACAGATCTCCCGCGAAGTGACCGGTGGGTAGATCGCGTCCGCGCTGTACGGAGGCGGTGCAAGGACGTCCAAGAACCTGAGGAAAGCCTCATATTAATCGTTATCAATCTGTTACCACCTTGACGAAGCCCCAGGTTCATGCAGGTCCGCGCCCCCGAATCCGGGTCCGCGCCCAGCGAAAGCGAACCTGTCGGACCCTCGCACTAATGTTCGAATCCAGGAACTGCCGACAGCCATTCTCCGGGGGGAAGAAATGAGCACAGCCCACGTCCGCGCCCTACTCGATCACGTCGCCGCCGAACTGCCGCGAGAGCTTTGGCCGCATTGGACGGAGGGCTGGCCGCACGAGATCGAAGCCGGGCTGCTCGATGCCGCGTTCTCCGCACGCGCGACGTACGGCACACCCACCACGGGGGTTCGCGCCGTCATCACCCGCTGGCGCGATCACCGGGCCGCACCCCTCGACGACCTCACGGCACTCGCCGCGCACGCCGATGAACCCGAAGGCCTCCTGGCCGTCCTGAACAACCGGCAGCGAGTACCGGGGAACTACACCACCAAGGCCGAGGCCGTCGCCTCGGCGGCACGCTCGCTCGCCGAGCTGGGCTGCACCACCTCGGCGGATCTCCGCGACGACGAGGCCCAGCGGAACGCGATCGTCGGGGTGCCCGGGTTCGGTGCCGCCACCTGGGAGTGCCTCGCCATGCAACTCGGCATCCGCACCGCCGAATCTCACCGCCTGGTGTGCGAGTTCCTCGGCGAGGCGCTCGATCTCGAAGCACCCCCATCGACGGCAGACGCCGAACACCTCGTCGCCTCCGCAGCAGTGCGGCTCGAGATCACGCCCGCCACCTTCACCCACGCCGTCTGGCGGCACCAGCGCGCGCAGCGGCGGGTGGCAAGTGCGAGATGAAGTACACGCGAGAAGCGCTCGAGCAGGCGGTCGCGGAATCGACGAGCGTGGCCGGCGTCATGCGCTACCTCGGCCTGAAACCCGCGGGTGGGACACACGCTCACCTGAGTCGACAGATCAAGAGGTTCGGAATCGATACGACGCACTTCACCGGGAGCGCACACACCAAGGGCAAGCCGGCTCGCAATCGCATGTCGTGGGAGGAGATTCTCGTGGAACGACCACCAGGTAGCGCACGCGTGAAACCACATCTGTTGCGCCGGGCCCTGATCGAGGCCGGGGTCGAATACAAATGTGTTCTCTGCGGCCTCGGCGACGACTGGTGCGGAAGCCCCTTGACTCTGCACGTCGACCACATTGACGGTGATCCCCTCGACTCACGTTTGCATCAGATCCGGTTCCTCTGCCCCAATTGTCACAGTCAGACACCGACGTGGGCCGGCCGAAATCGCTGGACACAGGGTGGTGAGCACACAGGCTGATCCGAGGATGGGCTCCTGTCGAGGTGTGGCGTAGTCTGTCCTCGCGCGCGAGTGGCGGAATGGCAGACGCGCCACACTTAGGATGTGGTGTCCAACGGACGTGGGGGTTCAAGTCCCCCCTCGCGCACTTCTCGGGTTTCCCTGCCGATTCGGCGGCCCTGTTTCGCTTGGATCGACGGCTCGTCGGGCGCCTCCGGCGGCTGTGACCGCCGCCATAGCGGCAACCTCTCCTAGCAGCGCATTCAGCGATTCAGGTACCGTCGTTACGTGTCCGGTAACCGTAAGCAACGCCGCCCCGCGCTGATTCTGTTGGTGGTCGTCGGGGCTGTCGGGTGCCTTGCACTCGGCTGGTGGCAGTGGACACGTTTCGAAGCGGTGGGCGGGACCGGCCAGAATCTCGGATATGCGTTCCAGTGGCCGCTGTTCGCGGCGTTCCTCGTCTACGCCTTTCGGCGATTCGTGCAGCTCGAGGACGCCGAACCGGCTGACCCCGCCGACGTCCCGGATGCTCCCACCGAACTGCGGGAGATCCCGGCAGACGTCTTGCCCCCTCGCCCCTCGGTGGCCGAGGACGATGATCCGGACGATCTCGAGAGCCGGCAGATTTCGCAGTACAACCAGTACCTCGCCGAGCTGTCCGCTCGCGAGACCGATAGGAGCACCACGTGAGCACGGGCCAAGACGAGACGACTGCCGGTTCGGTCGCAGACACCGCGAAGCAGAAGAAGATCGCCCCCGCGCTCCTGCGCTACCGCGTCCTCGCCTACGCCACCGGTGTGTGGCTGCTGGTCCTCACCGCAGAGATGGTGGCCAAGTACATCTTCAAGGTCGACAACCTGCCCACCTGGATCGCCGTGGTCCACGGCTGGGTGTACTTCGTCTACCTGCTGGTGACGCTCGACCTGGCGGTCAAGGTGCGCTGGCCCGCGGGCCGGACGGTCGGAACGCTACTCGCGGGCACCATTCCGTTCCTGTCGTTCTACGTGGAGCACCAGCGGACCAAGCAGGTCCGCCGCGACTTCGGTCTCTGATCGAACCGGTCGGCTCCCTCACATGACGACCGGCTGCCCGGTGATCATCGCGATCACGTAGGTCAGCCAGGCGAGCGGTGTCTGCGGCACCATCATCGGCGACATGAGAAACCTCCTCCCGTCAAGCGTAGCGAGTGTCAGCGCCCGGTGAGCGCCGCCAGGGCGGGGACGAGCTGAACGAGCGCCCGCCCTCGGTGCGAGGACGCGTCCTTCTCCTCGGGTGACAGCTGGGCGGCCGATCGGGTGTCCCCGTCGGGCACGAACACCGGGTCGTAGCCGAACCCGCCGTCGCCGACGGGCTCGCGGGCGATGCTCCCCCGCCATTCGCCGCGGACCACCGATTCCTCGCCGCCGGGCACCACGAGCGCGCACGCCGAGACGAACGCCGCTCCCCTGCGGTCGTCGGGCACGTCACCGAGCTGAGCCAGGACCAGGGCGGTGTTCGCGGGATCGTTTCCGTGCGTGCCCGACCACCGTGCGGACAAAATTCCGGGCATGCCGTTCAGTGCGTCCACCTCGATTCCGGAATCGTCTGCGACACAGGGCAATCCGGTTGCGGCGGCACCGTCGCGCGCTTTCGCCAGGGCGTTCTCCTCGAACGTCGCACCCGTTTCGGGGGCCTCGGGGTACTCGGGCACGGCATCGAGTCCGACCAGTTCGATTCCGTCGACACCGGCTGCCGCGAGCACCCGATGCAGTTCCCGGAGTTTCTTCGCGTTGCGGCTCGCCACCAGCACTCGTGTGGTTCCCGGCACCGAGCTAGCTCCCGAACTTCTTCTTCGACGTCTCCGGGACCTTCGGCTCCGGAAGCACACCGGGGTAGGGCAGTTCGAGTGCGGCCTTCTGGATCTCGAACAGCTGCTCGCACCCTGCGAGCGCGGAATCCAGCAGTTTGTCGAGCGTGCTCCGCGGGAACGTCGCGCCCTCGCCGGTGCCCTGGATCTCGACGAGAGTACCGGTGTCGGTGGCCACCACGTTCATGTCGACCTCGGCGCGCGAGTCCTCCTCGTACGGCAGGTCGAGGCGCACACGGCCGTCGACGACGCCCACACTCACCGCGGCGATGCCGCAGGAGATCGGCTGGGGGTCGGCGAGACGGCCGGCGGCGCGGAGGTAGGTCACCGCGTCGACCAGGGCCACGTAGGCGCCGGTGATGGCGGCGGTGCGAGTCCCGCCGTCGGCCTGCAGCACGTCGCAGTCGAGGGCGATGGTGTTCTCACCGATGGCGGCGAGGTCGATGCAGGCGCGGAGGGAGCGTCCGACCAGCCGGCTGATCTCCTGGGTCCGTCCACCGACCTTGCCCTTGACGGACTCTCGGCCGCTGCGGGTGTGGGTGGCGGCGGGCAGCATGGCGTACTCGGCCGTCAGCCAGCCGAGTCCGGAACCCTGACGCCAGCGGGGAACACCGTCCTCGACGCTGGCCGTACACATCACCCTGGTGTTTCCGAATTCCACCAGCACCGATCCCGCGGGATGAGTGGTGAAACCCCGGGTGATCTTGACCTCGCGGAGTTCGTCGTCCGCCCTACCGTCTTCTCGTGTGGTCACGGCAGAGAGCCTAGTCGCCCCCGTCCGGGGGGCGGGCACACGGCTTCAGACGGTGTAGACGCCGCCCGCGGACACCGCGTGCACGGGGCCGGAGAATTCGGCCTTGGCCTCGGCGATGACGTCTTCACGCGACGTCCACGGCGGTATGTGGGTGAGCAGCAGTTCGGCGACACCGGCGCGGTGTGCGACCTGACCGGCCTCGGTGCCCGAGAGGTGGATCCCTTCGGGCCGGTCCGGACTGTGTGTCCACGACGCCTCGGCGAGCAGTACGTCGGCCGCGCGGGCGAGGTCGATCACTTCTTCGCACATGCCGGTGTCGCCGGTGTACACGAGGGTGCGCCCGGCGCCGTTGGTCACGCGGAACCCGTACGCCTCGGGCGGGTGGTTGACCCGGCGCGCGGTGATGGTGAGGTCGCCGAACGTGACCGGTTCGCCGTCGGCCCAGTGGTGCAGGTCGATCGTGTCGGAGATGTCGTCGATGTCGCCGCCGCACTCCGCGGACGCGACGCCGATCCGGCGGGCGGTGTCGGACGGGCCGTAGACGAGTGCGCGCCCCTTCGGCGGGTGAGGATGATAGCGACGCCAGACGAGCAGTCCGGGGAGGTCCAGGCAGTGGTCCGCGTGCAGGTGGCTGAGTAGGACGGAGACCTCGCCGGGATCGGCGAACCGCTGGAGCGCACCGAGGACACCGGGTCCGAAGTCGAGTACCAGCGGCGGTGTGTCCGGCGCGGTCAACAGATAACCCGATGCAGGTGAGTCTGGTCCGGAGACGCTCCCTGAACACCCCAGGACGGTAATGCGCATACCCGCCATGCTGCCACGACGACCCGTTTCGGAAAAAGCTTCCGACCGAATTGGCGCGTCGACCTCACAACCGATGGGGAACTGTGACCTGACCATGCCGATCTACCGCGGATCCGCCGCCGTTACCGTTCCCATGCCTCTTCGAGGACCCGGACCTGTGGGTCGTAGGTGCCGGTCGAGAGGTACTTCCATCCGGCGTCGGCGACCACGAACGCGATGTCGGCCCGCTGCCCCGTCTCGACGGCGCACCGTGCCACATCGAGTGCGGCATGGAGATTGGCGCCGGTGGACGTACCGGCGAAGATTCCCTCGACGTCGATCAGCTCGCGGGTGCGCTGGATCGCCTCGGCGTGACGTACCCGGAATCGCCGGGTGAGTACCGATTCGTCGTACAGTTCCGGAACGAATCCCTCTTCGATGTTGCGGAGACCGCAGACCATTTCCCCGAAGCGCGGTTCCGCGGCCACGATCTCGACGCCGTCGACGTGCTCGCGGAGAAACCGGCCCGTACCCATCAGTGTCCCGGTGGTGCCGAGCCCCGCGACGAAGTGGGTGATCTCGGGAAGATCCCGCAGGATTTCCGGCCCCGTGGTCTCGTAGTGTGCCATCGCGTTGGCCGGGTTGCCGTATTGGTAGAGCAGTACCCAGTCCGGATTCTCGTCCGACAGCCGCATCGCGACGGCGACGGCCTCGTTGGAACCACCCGCGGCCGGAGAGTCGATGATCCGCGCGCCGAACATCGTCAGCAGCTGGCGGCGCTCCATCGACGTGTTCTCGGGCATCACGCAGATCAGCTGGTAGCCCTTCAGTTTGGCGGCCATCGCCAGGGAGATACCGGTGTTGCCGCTGGTCGATTCGAGAATCGTCGCACCGGGAGTGAGACGGCCGTCCCGTTCTGCCTGCTCGATCATGCGTAGCGCCGGGCGATCCTTGATCGAACCGGTGGGATTGTGATCCTCGAGTTTGGCCCACAGCCGCACCGGGCTGCTGCCGTTCCAGCGTGGCGACAGCCGGGGCAGGCCGACCAGAGGTGTGTTCCCGAGAGTGTCGATGTACGAATCGAACCTTGCCACGGCAGCGATCAGCCTCCCGTGACTACACAGCGAACGGACGGACACTCGCCGTCGACGTCGGGGGTCGAAACTGTGACAGCCATGATCAACTCCTGAGGGTGCGGTGGGGTGCGGCGACGGAGATCCGCCGCTGGGCACGCCCGGACGTCGGCGACGCGGCGTGTGCGCGAACCCGTGAGTTCGAACCACCTCCACCGGCCCTCCGTGACGACACTGTCGACAGCTCTGAACTACGCAGTTCCTGGGTGCCCGGATCTCGGGTGGAGCGTACCAGCAGGCCCTACTCGCAGCGGTCGGATGCGCCGTACACGCCGGTGGATCGCACGTGCCTCATCCCGAGGTGATCACCCGAACGATTGTGGCCCCACCGCTTTCCGGGCCCGCTGCTTCCTGGCGTCCGCGGAGAGCAGCCAGGCCGCGACGACACCGCCGACGGCGCCGAACAGATGTCCCTGCCAGGACACACCGGGAGCGCTGGGCAACACACCCCACAGCAGGCTGCCGTAGACGACGAACACCACGACGCCGACGAGGATCTGGCCGAGGCTGCGGGCGAAGATTCCCCGGACCAGCAGGTAGGCGAGCCAGCCGAAGATCAGGACGGAGGCGCCGATGTGGTTGGAATAGGATCCACCGGTCAACCAGGTGCCCAGACCTCCGACCACCCAGACGATCCCGGTGGCGGCGAGGCCGCGGGCGATGCCCGACAGCAGCACGAGGAACCCGAGGACCAGCAGCGGGACGGTGTTCGCGAACAGGTGTGCCCAGTCGTCGTGCAGGACCGGGGCGAACAGGATCCCCCACAGCCCGTCGACGGAGCGCGGCCCGACTCCGTTCTCTTCGAGTCGCTCGTCGGACGCCACGTCGACGATCTCGATGACGTACAGCAGCATCGTGAAGGTGCCGATGAGGATTGCGGACTGCAGCCACAGCGGCTTCGACTTCGGTGCCGGCGACGCGCCGCCCCTGGGCACCGGCGAGCCGAATCGCGAGGAGTCGAACGACGAAGTCATGATCCACACACCCCTGTCGTCATGCCCACAACTGCCCTTCCAGTGCTTCTTCTGCTTCCTCGACCGTACCGCCGTATGCGCCGGTCGACAGATATTTCCATCCGCCGTCGGCGACGATGAACGCGATGTTCGCCGCGCGTTCGGCCTTGACGGCCTTGCGCGCCACCCCCAGCGCGGCGTGGAGGATCGCGCCGGTCGAGATGCCCGCGAAGATGCCTTCGTTGTCGATCAGTTGCCGGGTGCGGCGGACGGCGTCGGCGGGGCCGACGGAGAACCGCGAGGTGAGGACGGATTCGTCGTACAACTCGGGGACGAAGCCTTCGTCGATGTTACGGAGGCCGTACACGAGTTCGCCGTAGCGGGGCTCGGCCGCCACGATCTCGATGCCGTCGACGTGTTCGCGGAGGTAGCGTCCCACACCCATCAGGGTGCCGGTGGTGCCGAGACCCGCGACGAAGTGGGTGATCTCGGGAAGGTCGCGCAGTATCTCGGGGCCGGTGGTCTCGTAGTGCGCCAGCGCATTCGCGGGATTGCCGTACTGGTACAGCATCACCCAGTCGGGATGCTCCGCGGACAGCTCCTTGGCCACGGCGACAGCCTGATTCGATCCACCGCGCGCGGGTGAGTCGATGATCTGCGCACCGAACATCGTGAGCAGTTGCCTGCGTTCCACGGACGTGTTCTCGGGCATCACGCAGATCAGGTGGTAGCCCTTGAGTTTCGCGGCCATCGCGAGCGAGATCCCGGTGTTCCCGCTGGTCGGTTCGAGGATCGTGGCGCCGGGTGTCAGGGTGCCGTCGTTCTCGGCCTGCTCGATCATGCGGAGAGCGGGCCGGTCCTTCACCGAACCGGTGGGGTTGCGGTCTTCGAGCTTCGCCCACAGGCGGACCGGCGCAGCGCCGTTCCAGCTCGGCGACAGGCGGGGCAGCCCGACGAGGGGTGTGTCGCCCAGGGTGTCGATCAGCGAATCGAACCGCGCCACGGCCGCGATCAGCCTCCGGCGACGGCGGGCAGGATCGTCACGGAGTCCCCGTCGGCCACCTCGGTGTCGAGTCCGCCCGAGAATCGGACGTCCTCGTCGTTGACGTACACGTTGACGAAGCGGTGCAGGCGGCCGTCGTTGATCAGGCGGTCCTTGATGCCGCCGTAGTTGCCGTCGAGATCGTCGATGACGGCGGAGAGTGTGGGACCTGTTGCCTCCACCCGCTTTTCACCGCCGGTGTGGGTACGCAGGATGGTGGGGATCGAAACTGTGACAGCCATGGTCGGCTCCTCGGGATGTGGGTGTCTTTGCATGCCGCGGGCCCGTCGCGAGGGACGGCACCGTCACTTGTCGGGGATGTCTGCCACGGACGTGTGGGCGAACTTGTAGCTCTGGACCACGTCGACGGGTTCCTCGGTGACGACACCGTCGACGATGCGGTAGCTGCGCAGTTCGTGGGCGTCGGGGTCGCGGGTGGAGATCAGCACGTAGTGGGCGTCCGGTTCGGACGCGAAGGAGATGTCGGTCCGGCTGGGGTACGCCTCGGTGGCGGTGTGCGAGTGGTAGATCACGACGGGCACCTCGTCGGCGTCGTCCATCGCCCGCCACACCTTCAGTTGCTCACCCGAGTCGAAGCGGTAGAACGTCGGCGAACGCTCGGCGTTGATCATCGGGATGTGCCGTTCGGGGCGGTCGGAGCCTTCCGGCCCGGCGATGACCCCGCACGCCTCGTCGGGGTGGTCGGCGCGCGCATGCGCCACCATCGCCTCGACGAAGTCCGATCGAATCACCAGCACGTCATCCACCTCCGTGAGCGCCATCCTAGGTGCGCACCGGCGAGTCGGCCACCGACCGGCCGGTACCTCAGGAACGCGTACCTCAGGAACGCGTACCTCAGGAACGCAGTGCAGAGGGGAACAGTTCGCGGTAGGTGGGAATTCCCGCGACCGGGGTGGCGCTGAGGACGGCGTCGACGATGGCCTTCTCCACCACTTCGGCGGCGGCGGTGCAGACGGCGTCGACGACGGGCAGGTCGGGCGGGAACGCGTCGGGCACTCCCGGCGGGTGGTGAACGGGGTGGATACCGGTGGAGAGCGCGAAGATCGTGTCGCCGTCGAGCGGCGAGTGCGCCGGCCGGATCGCGCGGGCAAGCCCGTCGTGGCCCGCCACGGCGACGCGGCGTAACGCCGCCTTCCCCAGGACGGCGTCGGTCGCGACGACCCCGATGGTCGTGTTGAGGACGGTGCTCTTGGCGATCAGTTCGCGCGCCGCCGACACCTCGGCGGCGTCCGGGGGTCTGAGCCCGAATGCGGCTGCACCCACGGTGGCGACACCCCAGGGCAGTCCGGTCGCCGGGTCGAACACGGTTCCGACGGGATTGGCCACCATCAGCGCGGACACCGTGATGCCCTTCGCCGGACCGTCCGTGACGACGACGCTCGCCGTTCCGACACCCCCTTTGAGCGCGCCCGCACGCGCACCGACTCCGGCGCCCACCGAACCGGAGAGCACGGTGTGGGACGCGGAATCTGCTGCCCGGTAACCGAATTTGGCGGTGGGGCGCGTGCGCCAGTCACCGACCGGTAGATCGAAGATCACGGCGGCGGGAACGATCGGAACCACCTGATCGGGCTCCCCCATGGCGATTCCGTGACCGTGCTCCTCGAGCCACCGCATGACGCCGTCCGCGGCGGCGAGTCCGTAGGCGCTGCCGCCGGTCAGGACGATCGCGTGAACCCTCCGGACGCTGTGGCTGGGGTCGAGAAGGTCGGTTTCCCGGGTGCCCGGTCCCCCGCCACGGACGTCGACCGCTCCGGTCGCGCCGTGCGGCGCGAGGACCACGGTGCACCCGGTGGCGGCGCCGCTTCCGAGCGTGGCGTCGCCGTCGAGTTCGTGGTGGTGCCCGACGCTCAGGCCCACCACATCGACGAGCGAATCGGTGCGGCCCGGCGTCGTGGCCGTCACGGCGCGAGTGCCTGAACGAGCGAGTCCTGCATCCAGGTCAGCCAGTGGTAGATGTCCAGGTGCGGTGCGCGGGGATCGGCGGGATCGAGTTCGTCGGGCGTGTCGGCGTCGATGCCCAGGTTGGTGCCCAGCGCCAGCCGGACGTCGTTGAGACCGCTGAGCCAGGCGTCGGCCTGCTCCGGCGTGAGCAGCACCTTGCCGCCGTTCTCGGGCACCGTGTGGAGAATGACCGAGCCCGCCGCCAGTTTGGCGTCGATGATCTCCGGTTCGTGGAGTCCGCGCAGCGCACCGTTGATGTCGGCCTTCGATTCGGCGCGGATCTCGTCGTCGTCCGGCGCGTCCATGTCGGGACGGTGGAAGTCGGGTAGCAGCCGGGCGAGGACCTCCTCGTCGGGTGCCGCCGTGTTGCCCGTCCGCATCCCGGTGAGCGCCGCGAGTTCGTCCTCCGGGGCGGACGCGGCCCGCTCCTCGAGGAGGCCGAGGACGGAGGCGACCAGCGATCGCAGCACCGTGGCCTCGTGCGCGTCCATCTCCGAACGCAGTTTCACACCGCCGAGCGAGTTCTTCCTGCTCCACATCCGCACGTCGTGTACCGAGTTCCTTACTGTCCGAACGGAAAGTTAGCTGCCGTCACGCTGCATCGTGGCCCACAGGCCGGCCGCGTGCAGCTTGCGTACATCGTTTTCGACCTTGTCCCGGGAGCCGCTCGACACCACGGCCTTCCCCTCGGAATGAACCTGCATCATCAATTCCGTGGCCTTGGCTTTGCTGTACCCGAAGAGCTTCTGGAAAATGTAGGTGACGTAGTGCATCAAATTCACCGGATCGTCCCACACGACGGTGATCCAGGGACGATCATTGGCTTCATCGATCTCGGCGACCTCCGACTCTGCAGGGGTGACCTGCGGCGATGCCGGCATGGCATCCACGAATGGAGCTGTCGTCGAGCAATGAGCCATGACACCAGGGTACGACGCTCCTCCACTGGGCGACACCGCGGCTTACAGTGGCCGGGTGTCCAGAGACAGCACCGCCTTGTTCACCGACCAGTACGAGTTGACGATGTTGTCGGCGGCCCTCGCCGACGGTTCCGCCCACCGACGCTGCAGTTTCGAGGTGTTCGCCCGCCGGCTCCCCGACGGCCGCCGCTACGGAGTCGTCGGCGGCACCGCCCGTCTGGTTGCCGCGCTGTCGAACTTCCGTTTCGGCGAGCGGGAACTCGAGATCGTGTCCCGTTTCCTCGACGAGGTGACCGTCGCATGGCTGCGTGACTATCGCTTCGGCGGGGACATCGACGGCTACCGGGAGGGCGACTTCTATTTTCCCGGCTCCCCGATCCTCTCCGTCCGCGGAACGTTCGCGGAATGCGTCCTACTCGAGACGCTGAGCCTGTCGATCCTCAACCACGACAGCGCGATCGCGTCCGCCGCCGCACGCATGGTCAGCGCTGCCGACGGACGCCCCATGATCGAGATGGGTTCGCGGCGCACCCACGAGGAATCCGCGGTGGCGGCCTCCCGCGCCGCCTACCTGGCGGGTTTCACGGCCACGTCGAATCTGGAGGCGGTCCGCAGGCACGGAGTACCCGGTGCGGGTACCAGCGCGCACGCGTTCACCCTGTTGCACACCACCCCGGACGGGCCGGACGAGGCGGCGGCGTTCCGCGCGCAGGTCGCGGCACTCGGAGTCGGGACCACGCTCCTCGTCGACACGTACGACATCACCGAGGGCGTCAAGACCGCCGTCGAGGTCGCGGGCCCCGAACTCGGGGGCGTCCGGATCGACTCCGGCGATCTGGGCGTCCTGGCCCGGCAGGTCCGCAGGCAGCTCGACGACCTCGGTGCGACCGGGACGAAGATCGTCGTCTCCGGCGACCTCGACGAATACGCCATCGCCGCGTTGCGGGCCGAACCGGTGGACGTCTACGGCGTCGGCACGTCCGTCGTCGTCGGCTCCGGCGCGCCGACCGCCGGCATGGTCTACAAACTCGTCGAGGTGGACGGCATCCCCGTCGAGAAGAGGAGCAGCAACAAGGCGTCGCGGGGCGGCACCAAGCGGGCGCTGCGATTCGCCCGTGACACCGGAACCCTGGTGGAGGAGGTCGTGTACTCGGCACACTCGGACGCACCCGGCTCGGCCGGCCTCGAGGCGCGGGAACTGCTGGTCCCGCTGGTGCGGGGCGGTGAGACCGTCTGCGACACGACTACCCTGGAAGACAGCAGATCCCTCCTGGCGGCGGGCCTCGTGAGCCTGCCCTGGGAGGGCCTGAAGCTCTCCCACGGCGAGCCCGCGATCCCGGTGCGCTTCGCCGAACCCGAACCCAGGAGGGCACCATGACCGACATCGAGAACACCGACCTCCGGCGGGCGCTGCTCGTGGTCGACGTCCAGAACGACTTCTGCGAGGGCGGCTCCCTCGCCGTCGACGGCGGTTCCGCGGTCGCGGCCGCGATCAGCCGCTTCCTGGCGGCGACCGAATACGACGCCGTCGCGGCCACGATCGACCACCACATCGAGCCGGGCCACCACTTCTCCGACGAACCGGACTACGTCGACACGTGGCCGGTGCACTGCAAATCGGGAACGTCCGGCGCGGACTTCCACCCCGACCTCGACCTGAGCAGCATCGAATCGGTGTTCTCCAAGGGCGAGTTCTCGGCGGCCTACTCGGGCTTCGAGGGCAAGAACTCCGACGGCCAGAGCCTGGAGAAATGGCTGCGTGCGGCCGGAGTCACCGAGGTCGACGTCGTGGGGATCGCCACTGATCACTGCGTGGTCGCGACGGCTCTCGACGCCGTGGCCGCCGGATTCCCGACGCGCGTCCACCTCCCCCTCACTGCAGGCGTCGCCCCCGCGACCGTCGAGGCCGCGATCACCGCGATGCGGGCCGCCGGGGTGCGCCTCGTGGGCCGCGATGCAGACACCCCCTCGGACCGCGTGACGATTTCTGACGTAGGTCCCGAGTAACCTGCTCGGGTGCCTGAAAACCTCCCCAACGTCCCCGAGCTGTTGCGCACGGCGGTGCGGTCGCTGGGCGGTGCCGAGCGGTCCAACCAGCTGACCATGGCTTCCGCCGTCGCGCATTCGATCGACACCGGGGAGCATCTGGCCGTCCAGGCCGGGACTGGCACCGGCAAGTCCCTCGCCTATCTGGTGCCGAGCGTCCGGCATGCGGTGCAGAGCGGGAAGACGGTCATCGTCTCGACGGCCACCATCGCACTGCAGCGTCAGCTGATCGACCGCGACATGCCGCGGCTCGCGGACGCGCTCGAGGGCTCGCTCGGACGGAGACCGCACTTCGCGATCCTCAAGGGCCGCAACAACTATCTGTGCATGAACAAGATCCATCCCGGGTCCGCCGAGGAGCCTCCCACGGACGAGCTGTTCGACCCGTTCGCGGTGTCGCGGCTCGGACGGGAGGTCCAGCGCCTCACCGAGTGGTCCTCGGACACCGAGACCGGCGACCGCGACGACTTGGCCCCCGGAGTCAGCGACAAGGCGTGGCGCCAGGTCAGCGTCACCGCCCGCGAATGCCTCGGCAAGTCTCGGTGCCCGGTCGGCGAGGACTGCTTCGCGGAGCGGGCCCGCGCGGAGGCCTCGCAGGTCGACGTCGTGGTCACGAACCACGCCCTGCTCGCCATCGACGCCATCACCGGGATCGCGATCCTCCCCGAACACGACGTCGTGGTCATCGACGAGGCGCACGAACTGGTCGACCGCGTCACGAACGTCGCCACCGCGGAGTTGGCGGCGTCGACGATCAGTGCCGCGGCGCGGCGCTGCGCGAAGCTCGTCGAGGAGCAGGACGCAGACCGCCTCGAGGCTGCGGGCGAGGGCTGGGCCGCGCTCCTCGAGGAGTTGCGGCCGGAACGGTGGGAGGCGTTGCCGCCCGGCGCGGCCCCCGCTCTTGCCGCGGTCCGCGACGCCGCCTGGTCGCTGCGCACGGCGATCGGGCCGTCCCGTCCCGGTATGGCGTTGAGCGACCCGGAGGCCGCGGCGGCACGCAACACCGCACTCGCCTCGGTCGAGGAGGTACACGACAGCGCCGTCCGCGTTCTCAGCGCCTTCGACGAGCCGGATCCGGCCAAGCGTCACGACGTGGTGTGGCTGGCCGCCGACGACAATCGCGGGTCGATCCGCCGGGTGGTGCGGATGGCGCCGCTGTCGGTCGGCGGGCTGCTGCGTTCCCGGCTGTTCGCCGAATCGACCGTGGTCCTGACGTCCGCCACGCTGACCGTGGGCGGATCGTTCGACGGCCTGGCGGTCAACTGGGGACTTCCGGCCGAATCGTCCGTCGTGATCGATCCGGCGATGGCCACCGGCTCCGAGGCGCCGTCCGATTCGGGCACGCTCAAATGGAACGCCCTCGATGTCGGGTCGCCGTTCGACCATGCCCGCGCCGGCATCATCTACATCGCGAAGCAGCTTCCGCCGCCGGGGCGGGACGGCCTGTCCCCCACGTATCTCGACGAGATCGCCGAACTCGTCGAGGCGGCGGGCGGGCGCACGCTGGGATTGTTCTCCTCGATGCGGGCCGCCAAGGCCGCGTCCGAGGCGATGCGCGACCGGCTCGACACCCCGATCCTGTGCCAGGGCGACGACTCGACGGGCGCCCTCGTCCGGGCGTTCGCAGGCGACGAGCCGACGTCGCTTTTCGGCACGCTGTCGCTGTGGCAGGGTGTCGACGTGCCGGGACCGTCGCTGAGCCTCGTGATCCTCGACCGCATCCCCTTCCCCCGCCCCGACGACCCGTTGCTGGTCGCCCGGCAGAAGGCCGTCGAGTCGCGCGGCGGAAACGGGTTCCTTTCCGTCGCAGCCAATCACGCGGCGCTGCTGCTCGCCCAGGGTGTGGGACGTCTGCTACGCAGCGTCGACGACAAGGGTGTGGTGGCCGTCCTCGATCCGCGGCTCGCCACGGCCCGCTACGCCGGGTATCTGCGGGCCTCGCTGCCACCGTTCTGGGAGACGTCCGATCCGGAAGTCGTGCGTAAGGCACTGGGGCGGATCCGCGATTCGCGCCCGTGACCGCTGTCGCGCACTGAGTCGGACAGCGGATCGGTGCGCACCTATGCTCGACCGATGGACCTTGCGATCTCAGTCCGCGGACTCACCAAGAAGTTCGGCGAAGTCCTCGCCCTCGACGGCCTCGATCTGGAGGTGAAGTCGGGTGAGGTGCACGGATTCCTCGGACCCAACGGCTCGGGCAAGTCCACGACCATCCGGGTGCTCCTCGGTCTGCTGCGCGCCGACGGCGGCTCGGCGTCCGTTCTCGCTTCCGATCCGTGGCACGACTCCGTTCCCGTGCATCGGCGACTCGCCTACGTTCCGGGTGACGTGAACCTGTGGCCCAACCTGTCCGGCGGCGAGGCGATCGACCTCCTCGGGCGGCTGCGCGGCGGACTCGATCCGGTCCGTCGCGCGTCGCTGATCGAGCGGTTCGAACTCGACCCCACCCGCAAGGGCCGCACCTATTCGAAAGGCAACCGGCAGAAGGTCGCCCTCGTGGCGGCGCTCGCCGCCGACACCGAACTCCTCATCCTCGACGAGCCGACGTCGGGCCTGGACCCGTTGATGGAGGCGGTGTTTCAGGAATGCATCACCGAATTCGCCCGTAGCGGACGCACAGTGCTGTTGTCCAGCCACATCCTCGCCGAGGTCGACGCGCTGTGCCACGCCGTCACCATCATTCGCGCGGGCAGGACCGTGCAGGCGGGAACACTGTCCGAACTGCGCCATTTCACCCGCACCACGGTGACGGCGACCACCCGGATCAGGCCCACTCCCATCGCGAACGTCCCCGGCGTGCACAACCTGCAGAAGGGTGAGGATGCGAACACGGTGACGTTCGACGTCGATTCCGATCAGATCGATCCGGTCATGACCACACTGACGGGGCTGGGCATCGTCTCGATCACCGCCAACCCGCCGACGCTCGAGGACCTGTTCCTCCGCGAGTACCGCGACGAGGTCGAGGCACTCGGGATCGGACGGCCCCAATGAGCCGACTGAGCGGAACGGGGGTGCTCGCCGAACTGGCGGTGCGCACCGACCGGGTCCGGATTCCGGTGTGGACGGTCGCGGTGGCGGGCCTCACCGTCCTGATCGCGTCGAGTTACTCCACCATCTACCCGACCGCCGAATCCCGGCAGGCCCGCGCCGAACTCATCTCGTCCCCGGCCGCCACGGCTCTCGCCGGGCCGGGATACGGCCTGGACGACTACACGCTCGGTGCGATGGTCGCCAACGAGATCGCCGGCATGACGATGGTGGCCGTGGCGATCATGTCGGTGCTGCTGGTGACGCGGCATCTGCGGACGGAGGAGGAAACCGGGCGCACGGAACTGGTACGCGCCGGCGGCGTCGGGCGATACGCGGGAATCACGGCGGGGTTGATCTCCGCGGCGCTCGCCAATGTGTTCGTCGCGCTTCTGCTCGTCATCGGACTGCTCGCCGTGGGTCTGCCTCCGGCGGGTTCGCTGAACATGTCCGCGGGTGTGCTGGTGGTGGGGCTGGTGTTCACCTCGCTGTCAGCGCTGGCGTCCCAGTTCACCGAACACGCCCGCACTGCAAGCGGTGTCGGGATCTCCGCGATCACCGTCGCGTATCTGCTGCGTGCGGTGGGCGACGTGCAACAGGGACACAGCGGGAGCCTGCTGACGTGGGTGTCGCCGATCGGCTGGTCGCAGGCCACTCGCGCCTACGTCGACGAACGGTGGTGGCCGTTGCTGATCGGCATCGTCGCGGCGGCGCTGACCGTCGGGTGCGCGTATGCCGCCATCGGTCGCCGGGACGTCGGGGCGGGGCTCCTCGCGCCGCGGGGCGGGCGCGCCGAGGCGTCGCCCCGCCTGACCGGTGTCACCGCGCTGGCGGCCCGTCAGCAGCGCGGCCAGATCCTCGCCTGGGGTGTCGGTGTGTTCGCGCTGTCGCTGCCGATCGGTTCACTCGGCAGGCAGATCAGCGACTTCATCGACCAGGATCCCGATCTCGCACAGCTGCTGCCGGGTGGCGCCGCGGCGGCCGCCGACGGTGCGTTCGCCCTGTATCTGGTGTTCCTGGTGGTGATGGCGGCGATGTACGCCGTCGGTGCCGTCATATCCATCCGCTCGGAGGAATCGTCCGGTCGCGCCGAGGAGGCACTGTCCACCCCGGTGTCCCGGGCGTCGTGGCTCGGTGGCCAGCTGGCCGTGATCGCCGGTGCGGCCGTCGCGATCACGGTGGCGGCAGGGGTCGGCATGGGGATCACCGCGGCGTTCACGCTGTCCGATGCGGGCGCGCTCGGCCGGCTGATCGGCGCGGCCCTGAACACCGTGCCGGCAGTACTGGTGATCGTCGGTGCGTGCGCAGCCGTCTACGGCCTGATTCCCCGCGCGCTGCCGGCGTTGTGGGCATTCCTGGGCTACGTTCTCGTCGCCGGAATGTTCGGGGAAGTGCTCCCGGACTGGTTCGGGGTGCTCTCCCCCTTCCACTACACGCCGGCCCTGCCTGCCGAGAGTTTCTCGGCGACTCCCCTCGCGGTTCTGTTGCTTCTCGCGGCGGCCCTGTTCCTCGCCGCCGTCACCGGATTCCGACGCCGGGACGTCGGCCGGTGACGGCTCGGTAGCGCCGGTCAGGGGTTCGGCACCGTCACCAGACCCAGCTCCGACGGGTCGACGAGCAACCGGTGGTGCGGAAGGACCCGCACCGTGTATCCGACCGACCCGGACAGCGGCAGGGCCAGGTCTGCGACGAACAGCTCCCCCGACTCGTCCGATGCGGAATGGGTCATCGGGACCGTGACGATGTCGGTGAGCTCCTCGTCCGGTCCGGCCTTTCCGATCACGGCCTGCACGGTGACGTCCGAAACGGACAGTTCGCCGAGGCGGATGCGGGCGCGGAGCACCAGATTGGCGCCGATCTCGGGGGTGTCGGGCAGCCCCGCGCCGTCGACCTGAAGGACCGCCACCGACGGCCAGGCGGCCTCGACGCGGCGACGGAACGCGGCGAGTTCGCGGGCGCCGGCGAAGTTCTCCGCCGCCACCATCCGGGCCGATTCGGCGGCGGGCGCGTAGTACTGGACGGCGTAGTCGCGCACCATCCGCGATGCAAGCACCTTGGGCCCGAGATTCTGCAGGGTGTGACGGACCATCTCCACCCAGCGCACCGGCAGGCCGTCCGCACGGTCGTAGAACCTCGGCAGGACGGCGCGCTCGAGCAGTTCGTACAGTGCGCTGGCCTCGAGGTCGTCACGCCGTGCCTCGTCGACGACGCCGTCGGCGGTGGGGATGGCCCAGCCGTTCTCGCCGTCGAACATCTCGTCCCACCAGCCGTCCCGGATCGACAGGTTCAGTCCGCCGTTGAGGGCGGACTTCATACCCGACGTGCCACACGCCTCCAGCGGGCGCAGCGGGTTGTTGAGCCACACGTCGCAACCCCAGTAGAGGTACCGCGCCATCGACATGTCGTAGTCGGGAAGGAAGGTGATGCGGTGCCGGACGTCGGCGGCGTCGGCGAACCGCACGACCTGCTGGATGAGGGCCTTCCCGCCGTCGTCCGCGGGGTGGCTCTTCCCGGCCACCACCAGCTGCACGGGACGTTTCTCGTCGAGGAGGAGGGCGCGGAGCCGCTCGGGGTCGCGCAGCATCAGCGTCAGTCGCTTGTAGGTGGGCACCCGCCGGGCGAAGCCGACGGTGAGCACGTTCGGGTCGAACACCTCGTCCGTCCAGCCGAGTTCGGCGGACGTGGCACCGCGTTCGATCCAGGACGCGCGGACCCGGCGGCGCACTTCCTCGACCAGTTTTCCGCGCAGCGCGTTGCGGGTCGACCACAGTTCCTCGGCGGACAGGTCCTGCAGCCGCTCCCAGCCGCGGGCCTCCTCCACCAGTTCGGGGCCCAGGATTCGGGTGGCGAGATCGATCCATTCGGGTGCGGCCCAGGTGGGCGCGTGGACACCGTTGGTCACCGAGCCGATCGGCACCTCCTCGGCGTCGAATCCCTGCCACAGCGGCTGGAACATCTCGCGGCTGACGATGCCGTGCAGCTTGGACACACCGTTGGCCCGTTGCCCGAGCCGCAGGCCCATGTGGGCCATGTTGAACACGGACGGATCCGATTCGCGGCCGAGTCCGAGGATCCGGTCGATCGTCAGCCCCGGCAGCAGCGACGATTCGTTCGCAGCGTTGTCGCCGCCGAAGTAGTGCCGCACGAGGTCGGCCGGGAACCTGTCGATTCCCGCAGGAACCGGGGTGTGGGTGGTGAAGACCGTACCGGCCCGGACCGTGGCCAGCGCCTCGTCGAAGTCGAGTCCGCCGGTGGTGACCAGTTCACGGATCCGCTCGATGCCGAGGAAACCCGCATGTCCCTCGTTCATGTGGAAGACGGCGGGATCGGGGAGGCCGTAGGCGTGGGTGTAGGCGCGCACGGCACGGACACCGCCGATGCCGGCGAGGATCTCCTGTTTGATGCGGTGGTCCTGGTCGCCGCCGTACAGACGGTCGGTGACGCCCCGCATCTCGGCGTCGTTCTCCGCGATGTCGGAGTCGAGCAGCAGCAGCGGGACGCGCCCCACCTGGGCGATCCACACGCGGGCGCGCAGAACCCGGCCACCGGGGATCGCGACGTGGACGAGGACGGGCGCCCCGTCCGACGACTGCGGGCCGGACTCGGTGAGCAGGCGCAGCGGCAGGCCCTGCGGGTCGTGCGGCGGGTAGTGCTCGGCCTGCCAGCCGTCCGCGGTCAGCGACTGCCGGAAGTAACCCGAGCGGTACAACAGGCCGACACCGATCAGTGGCAGGCCCAGATCGGACGCCGCCTTCAGGTGGTCGCCTGCGAGAATTCCGAGACCGCCGGAGTAATTGGGCAGCACTTCGCTGACCCCGAACTCCATTGAGAAATACGCGATCCCACCGTCCAGCGACACTCCCTTGGCCTGCTGGTTCTGATACCAGCGGGGGCGGGACAGGTAGTCGTCGAGGTCGGCGGCCGCGGCGTCGAGCCGGGCCAGGAACGCGACATCCTCGGCCAGTTCGTCCAGGCGGGCGGGATCGACCTCCCCGAGCATGCGGACCGGGTCGAACTGCACCTGCCGCCACAGTTCCTCGTCCAGCAATCCGAACAGTTCCTGCGTGGCCGGATGCCAGGACCAGCGAAGATTGGTGGACAGCGGACCGAGGGCAGCGAGCCGCTCCGGAAGGTGGGCTCGGACAGTGAACCGACGCAAGGCTTTCACCTCGCGAACGATAACGCACTACGGGCGTCGTTGCGCCGTGTCGGGGCGGGTAGACGTCAGAACTGCAATACGGACAGGAACCGGTCGACTCCATTACGGTTGAACGGGCGGCCCAGCCCACGAGCCGCCGGCAACTTCCGGCTATGGAACGGAGCCCAGTGTGACAGGTCGACTCGGTATCGACGACGTGGAACCGAACATCGGGTGCGGTCGGTATCCCGCCAAGGCCGTTGTGGGTGAGGTGTTTCCCGTCCGGGCAACCGTGTGGCGTGAAGGTCATGACGCCGTGGCCGCCACGCTTGCGGTGCGGGGACCGCGCAGTGCCGCGTCGGGCGGCTCGGCGACCTTCCGCATTCCGATGACCGGCGGTCCTGTGCCCGACACCGTCGACGGTTCCTTCACCCCGACCGGCGAGGGCATCTGGACGTTCCGGATCGAGGCCTGGAGCGATCCGCTCACCACATGGAAGCACGCGGTCGAGGCCAAGCTGGCAGTGGGACAGGGGCCGGCCGAACTGGCCAACGACCTCGAGATCGGTGCGCGGTTGTTCGAGCGAGCCGCGAAGGGCGTCCCCCGCGCGGACCGCTCGCGGCTGGCCGCGGTCGCGGCGTCGCTGCGTTCCGACCGTCACCTCTCCGAACGTGTGGCCCCGGCGTTCGGGTCGGACGTCACGGAACTGCTGCGCGCACATCCGCTGCGCGATCTCGTCACGAAGAGCGAACCGCACACCGTGCTCGTCGATCGCACGCGCGCACTGTTCGGGTCCTGGTACGAGTTCTTCCCGCGATCCACCGGCGGCTGGGACGAGAACGGCAAGCCGCGGCACGGCACGTTCGCCACGTCCGTGGCGGCACTTCCCCGCATCGCGTCGATGGGATTCGACGTGGTGTACCTCCCACCCATCCACCCGGTCGGCAAGGTCAACCGGAAGGGCCCCAACAACACGCTGACACCCGGCCCCGACGACGTCGGTTCGCCGTGGGCCATCGGCTCGGACGAGGGCGGCCACGACGCGATTCATCCCCAGCTCGGGACGATGCGCGATTTCAAGGCGTTCATCGCTGCCGCCCGGAAGCTGCACATGGAGGTGGCGATCGATCTGGCCTTGCAGGCCGCACCGGACCATCCGTGGGCGAAGAAGCACCCCGAATGGTTCACCGTGCTCCCCGACGGCACCATCGCCTACGCCGAGAACCCGCCGAAGAAGTACCAGGACATCTACCCGGTCAACTTCGACGACGACCGCGACGGGATCTACGCGGAGGTCCTGCGGGTCGTCCGGCACTGGGTCGCGGCGGGCGTCAAGATCTTCCGGGTCGACAACCCGCACACCAAGCCGCCGGACTTCTGGGAGTGGCTGATCGCCGAGGTCAAGAAATCGGATCCGGACGTCCTGTTCCTGTCCGAGGCGTTCACCCGTCCCGCGCGGTTGTACGGTCTCGCCCGCCGCGGTTTCACGCAGTCCTACACGTATTTCACGTGGCGGACCGCCAAGTGGGAGCTGACGGAGTTCGGCAAGGAGATCGCCGCCAAGGCCGACGAGGCGCGCCCCAACCTCTTCGTCAACACCCCGGACATCCTGCACGAGAGCCTGCAGACCGGCGGTCCGGGAATGTTCGCCCTGCGCGCCGCGCTGGCGGCGACCCTGTCCCCCACGTGGGGGGTGTACTCGGGATACGAACTGTACGAACATGTTCCGGTGCGCGTGGGCAGTGAGGAGTACCTCGACTCGGAGAAGTATCAGCTGCGTCCCCGAGATTTCGAGGGGGCCGCCGCGCGCGGCGAGTCCCTCGAACCGTGGATCACCGCGCTCAACCGGATCCGCAGGCAGCATCCGGCGTTGCAGCAGCTGCGCAACATCCATTTCCACCACGTCGACAACGACGCCCTGATCGCCTATTCCAAGTTCGACGCCACCACCGGCGATGCCGTGCTGACGGTGATCAACCTCAACCCGTACGGCGCCGAGCAGGGCAACGTGTGGCTGGACATGCCCGCGCTGGGCCGCGACTGGCACGACCACCTGACCGTGCTCGACGAGGTCACCGGGGAGCAGTATCACTGGGGGCAGGCCAACTTCGTGCGCCTGGAGCCGTGGCGCGCGGTGGCCCATATCCTGGCATTACCGTCGATCCCCTATCCGGCCAGAACGAAGCTGGCCTACCGCGGAGGTACATAGTGACCGTCGAACCGCCTGTCGCCATCGCACCCGACGCCGCCGACCTCGACCTGCTGTCCCGGGGCGAGCACCACAACCCGCACTCGATCCTGGGCGCGCACCCGCACCCCGACGGCACGGTGATCCGCGCACTGCGCCCCCACGCCGAGGGCGTCGACGCCGTCATCGGGGGGACGAGTTTCTCGCTGGAACACCTGGCGCACGGCGTGTGGGGCACCCTCGTCCCGTACCGGGATCTGATGGACTACCGGCTGTCCACGACGTGGCCGGGTGGCCACAACGACGTCTCCGCAGACGGGTACCGGTTCCTGCCCACGCTCGGCGAACTCGATCTGCACCTGTTCGGTGAGGGCAGGCACGAGCGGCTGTGGGAGATCCTCGGCGCGCACCGCCGCCGCTACGACACCCCCGACGGCACCGTCACCGGCACCTCGTTCGCCGTCTGGGCTCCCAATGCCCGCGGGGTGAGTGTGATCGGCGATTTCGACGGGTGGAGTGGGCGGAACTTCCCGATGCGGGTGCTCGGCTCCACCGGGGTGTGGGAGTTGTTCGTTCCCGGCATCGAGGTCGGCGACCTGTACAAGTTCCGGGTCCACGGACCGGACGGCACTGTCCGCGACAAGGCCGACCCCATGGCCTTCGCCACCGAGGTCCCTCCGGCTACCGCGTCCCGGGTGTCGGTCAGCACGTACGAATGGAACGACGCCGACTGGCTGGCGGAGCGCGCGGCCACCGAGCCGGCGCAGTCCCCGATGAGCGTGTACGAGGTTCACCTCGCTTCGTGGCGGCCCGGGCTGAACTACCGCGAGATGGCCGAACAACTCGCCGCCCACATCACCGAGACGGGATTCACCCACGTCGAGCTGCTGCCGGTCGCCGAGCACCCGTTCGGCGGTTCGTGGGGATACCAGGTCACGTCGTACTACGCGCCCACCTCACGATTCGGCTCCCCCGACGACTTCCGGTGGTTCGTCGACCACCTGCACGCCGCCGGCATCGGGGTCATCGTCGACTGGGTACCGGCCCACTTCCCCAAGGACGAGTGGGCACTGGCACGTTTCGACGGCACACCGCTCTACGAGCACAGCGATCCCCAGCGCGGCGAGCAACTCGACTGGGGAACGTACGTGTTCGATTTCGGGCGGCGCGAGGTCCGCAACTTCCTCGTCGCCAACGCGCTGTACTGGCTCGACGAGTTCCACGTGGACGGTCTGCGCGTCGACGCGGTCGCGTCGATGCTGTACCTCGACTATTCGCGGCCGGAGGGCGGTTGGACGCCGAACATCCACGGCGGCAGGGAGAATCTCGAGGCCGTCGCCTTCCTGCAGGAAACCAACGCCACGGTCCACAAGCAGCACCGCGGGGTCGTCACCATCGCGGAGGAGTCGACGGCGTGGCCGGGTGTCACCCGCGCGACCAACGTCGGCGGTCTCGGTTTCAACATGAAATGGAACATGGGGTGGATGCACGACACCCTCGGATTCATGGCTCACGATCCCGTCCACCGCAGCTATCACCATCACGAGATCACGTTCTCCCTGATGTACGCGTGGAGCGAGAACTATCTGCTGCCCATCAGCCACGACGAGGTGGTGCACGGCAAGGGCACGCTGTGGACGCGGATGCCCGGCGACGACTACGCGAAGGCCGCCGGTGTGCGGGCGCTGCTGGCGTACATGTGGTCGCACCCCGGCAAGCAACTGCTGTTCATGGGTCAGGAATTCGGACAGACGGCGGAGTGGTCCGAGGAGCGCGGACTCGACTGGTACCAGCTCGACGACCCGTATACCGGCGGCTTCCACCGTGGTCTGCTCCGGCTCGTCCACGACCTCAACACCACCTACCGCGAGCACCCGGCGTTGTGGACTCTCGACACGTCACCGGGCGGGTTCTCCTGGATCGACGCCAACGACACCGCGAACAACGTCCTGAGCTTCCTGCGCTACGGCACCGATGGGTCGATCCTGGCCTGCCTGTTCAATTTCTCGGGTTCGCCGCATTCGCATTATCGTGTGGGCTTGCCAGAACGGGGCGAATGGCGTGAAATTCTCAACACCGACGCCGAGGTCTATGCGGGCTCGGGTTGGGGAAATCTCGGTGCGGTGACGGCAACGTCGCAGCCGTGGCACGGCCGTCCCGCCTCTGCAGAGGTGGCACTGCCCGCGAACGGCGCGATCTGGATGAGTCTGGAGCGTTGATGAAGGCACCGCCTTGCTGACCCGACGTCGGCAGTGGGCTGCGAGCGTGGGCGTTCTGGCCGTGGCCGCGGTCGTCCTGTCCGGGTGCACGCGGTCGGTGGACGGCGAGGCCGCGTCCATCTACGACGATCCGTTCAAGGTGGCTGGGCTGGATGCCACGTCGGGTCCGAGCGGTGCCCGCAAGGGCGTGGCCGACGCCGACGTGCCCGTCACCGGCACCGACGGCGGTGAGATCGACACGATGGCCGCCAACGCGGTGAGCGACATCGAGGATTACTGGCGCACCGAGTTCCCGGCGCTGTTCCAGCGCAAGTTCGAGCCGGTCGAGGAATTGATCTCCTGGGATCCGCGGGAGGCCGACGGCCCGCGGTTCTGCGGGGACAGCACCGAGGAACTCCTCAACGCCGGTTACTGCAGCACCGACCACACGATCGGCTGGGACCGGGCGCTGCTGCTGCCCGAGGTCGTGGAGAAGTTCGGCGTCGTCGCCGCCGTGTTCGTTCTGGCACACGAGTACGGGCACGCCGTCCAGACGAAGGCGGGGATCGCCGAGGAGAACGTGGGCGGTGGCATCGTGCGGGAACAGCAGGCCGACTGCTTCGCGGGGGCGTTCATGCGGTACATCGCGGAAGACAAGGCGACCCATTTCACGCTGAACACGTCGGACGGGCTGAACAAGGTACTGGCGTCGGCGGTGGCGATCGGTGACACCGACCCGAACGATCCCGACAACGTGCACGGCTCGGCGTTCGAACGCGTCACCGCCACCCAGATCGGATTCACGGACGGTCCGGCGTCCTGCACGCGCATCGACGAGAAGGAGATCGACTCGCGTCGCGCGGATCTGCCTCAGCGGTTCGCCGACGAGAGCGACGACGGCGAACTCCCCGTCACCGAGGAGGCACTCGAGGCGTTCTTCACGTCGTTCCAGCAGATTTTCGATCTCAGCGATCCCCCGACGCTGCAACTCGACGGCGCCGACCTCGACTGCGCGGACGCCGAAGCGACCGAACCGGTGTCGTACTGCCCGGCCACCAACACGATCGGGGTCAGTGTCGACGCCCTCGCCGAACGCGGCACACCGGGCCGCCCGGGCAGGCGGGAACTCTTCCAGACCAAACTTACCGGCGACTACAACGCGTACGTCCTGCTCGCCTCGCGGTACACGCTGGCGTTGCAGCGGGACCGGGGCAACGATCTGCACTCGCCCCAGACCGCGCTGCGAGCCGCCTGCCTGTCCGGCGTCATCACCAGCGCGTTGAGCCCGGACAGTCCCGCCACCCTGGAGGCGGGCAGCGTGTGGCTGTCCCCCGGCGATCTCGACGAGGCCGTGTCGGGGCTGCTCACCGACGGACTCGCCGCCAGTGACGTCAACGGGGAGACCGTTCCGAGCGGATTCTCCCGGGTCGACGCGTTCCGCACCGGAGTGCTCGGCGGCGAGCAGGCCTGCGAGGGCCGGTACCGCTGACCGTCCCACCACCGAGATCACCCGATCGCCGGCTCAGATCTCCCGGTAGCCGAGCGCCGCGGAGATCCGCCCGGCGGCCCGGCACACGACCGGCACGAGTCCGCGCATGCGCTCGTCCGGCATGTACGGGCTCGTGGCCGACACGCTGATCGCACCGACGATCGCGCACGACGCGTCCCGCACCGGTGCCGCCACACAGCGGATTCCGGGTTCGTTGTCCTCGAGGTCCATCGCCGCGCCCCTCCGCGCGTAGTCCTCCATGCGCGCGCGGAAGTCCGCCACTCCGCGGGGGCTCGGTCCCTGCGCGGCGTCGCTCTCGTACAGCGCATCCCAGCGGTCGGCCGAGTCCAGCAGCAGCGCCTTTCCGACACCGGCGCGGGTCAGCGGCATGCGGTGACCGATGCGGGAGCGCATCTCGGCACCCCGTGACCCCGGCAATTTGTCGAGATACAGCACCGATCCGCCGTCCTCGACCGCCAGGTGCACGGTGTCGTGGACGTGCGCCGACAGCTCTTCGAGGATCGGGCGCGCGACGACGGGCAGCGGGTTGCCGTGGAGGGCCTTGAAACCCAGCTCGATCAATGTCGGGCCGAGTGTGTAGCCGCGGCTTCCGCTCCGGAGATATCCCTCGTGGACCAGCAACTGCACGAGCCGGTGCGTGGTGCTGCGTCCCAGCCCGGTGCTCTCGACGACCGCGCGGAGATCCTGCGCGCCGTCGGAGACGGCGCGGATGACTGCCAGCCCCCTCGCGAGCGTCTGAGTGCCGGGTGGAATGTCGTACGTCGGATTCGCCACACCCCACTGTCCCACATATAGGGACCGTGTTCGTCATTATGGGATTCGCGTCCGATAGTGGTTCACGTGATCCAGAACACCCCCGACACATCGACACCGCGCCTGATCGCCCTCGACTGGGGTACGTCGTCACAGCGTGCCTGGCTCCTCGGCGACGGCGGCCGCATTCTGGACGTTCGCCGGCCGGACTTCGGATTACTCGGCACCGCCGGAGACGACCCCGCATCGCGCACGCGTGACTACGAAGCCGCGTTCGACGAGGCCTGCGGCGACTGGATCGCGGCCACCCCCGATCTCCCGGCTATCGCCTGCGGCATGGTCGGCAGCGCCCAGGGTTGGCGTGAAGCCGGCTATCTGACCACGCCGACCGATCTCGCGATCGACGCCGACGACCTGACGACGGTTCCTCATTCGCGCGGAGTACTGCATCTCGTACCCGGACTGCGCGTCGCACCCTCGGCCGACGGCACGGTGGCCGGCGACGTCATGCGGGGCGAGGAGACGCAGATCATCGGGGCATTGGGCATGCTCCCGCCGACCGACCGACCACTCACGATCGTGCTCCCCGGAACACACAGCAAGTGGGCACGAGTCGAGAACCGCAAGATCGTCTCGTTCGCCACATCGATGTCGGGCGAGTTGTACGGCCTGGTGATCCAGCACGGCATCCTCGGCCGAACGGCAACCCCCGAGTTGCGGGACGACGCCGCGTTCGAGCGTGGCCTCGCCACCGGAACGTCCACACCGAGTCGCGGACTACCCGCGGAGCTGTTCGGAGCACGAGCCCTCGTGCTCGACGAACTCCTCGATCCGGCGTCGCTTCCCGACTACGTCTCCGGCGTGATCATCGCCGACGAGGTCCGGCATCTCCTGCCCCACTACGCGGCCGAAAGCCGAATCCTGTTGTGCGGAAACGCCGATCTCTGCCGACGCTACGCAGCCGGACTGCGCGTTCACGGCGTGGCCGCCGACATCGTCCCCGAGGAAGCCGCAGCACAGGGTCTGTGGCGCGTGGCGGTCGATGCGGGGCTGGTCGACCCGGCGCCATCCACGAATCCCGAGAAGGAGTCCCAATGAGCACCACAGCCACTGCCACCAGGACCGGTTTGATCGCCATTCTGCGCGGCATCACCCCGGACGAGATCGTCGCCGTCGGCTCGGCCCTCGTCGACGCCGGGTTCACCGCGATCGAGGTCCCGCTGAACTCGCCGCGACCGTTCGACTCGATCGAGCGGTTGGCGGCGGCCGTCGGCGACGTCTGCGTCGTCGGGGCCGGAACCGTACTGAGCGTCGACGACGTGATCCGATCCGAAGCAGCCGGCTCCCGGATCATCGTCTCGCCCAACACCGACGTCGAGGTCATCGGCGCCGCCGTTGCCCGGAACCTGCACCCGTATCCGGGAGCGGCCACTCCCACCGAGGCGTTTCGCGCCGTCGGTGCGGGAGCACGCAGCATCAAACTGTTTCCCTCCGACTCGGTCGGGACAGCCGGGATGCAGGCATGGCGGGCAGTCCTGCCGACGGAGGTCGAATTGCTCCCCGTCGGCGGCGTCGACCGAACCAACCTCGCCGAGTGGGCATCTGCGGGCGCGGGCGGGGCGGGACTCGGAACCTGCCTGTACCGGCCCGGGGACGACGCCGAGACCGTCCGCGACCGCGCCCACACCCTGATGAACATCTGGTCGGCCGAAGCCGCCTGAACCGACACCTACGACCCCGGGGCCACCACCACAGCCCCGCACAGGAGGACTCCATGAAGATCAAGTCACTCACCACGTACGCCGTTCCCCCCAGGTGGCTGTTCCTGCGGATCGAGACGGACGACGGCGTGGTCGGCTGGGGCGAACCGGTGCTCGAAGGCCGGGCCGCGTCCGTCGCCGCGGCCGTGGAGGAACTGTCCGACTACCTGATCGGACAGGATCCGACGCAGATCGAAGACCTGTGGACGGTCATGTACAGGTCGGGCTTCTACCGCGGCGGCGGCATCCACATGAGCGCGCTGGCCGGCATCGACCAGGCCCTGTGGGACATCAAGGGCAAGGCCCTCGGCGTGCCGGCGTACGAGCTCCTCGGCGGCCGCGTCCGGGACCGGATCAAGGTCTATTCCTGGATCGGCGGCGACCGCCCCTCGGACACCGCGAAGGCGGCACGCGAAGTGGTCGACCGGGGGTTCACCGCGGTGAAGATGAACGGCACGGAGGAACTGCAGTACCTGGACTCCTGGGACAAGGTGGACCAGTGCCTCGCCAACGTCGCCGCGGTACGGGACGCAGTGGGCCCGAACATCGGCATCGGCGTCGATTTCCACGGCCGGGTGCACAAGCCGATGGCCAAGGTGCTGCTGAAGGAACTCGAACCGTTCCGGCTGATGTTCGTCGAGGAACCGGTCCTCTCCGAGCACGTCGACGGTTTCGTCGACGTGCTGCGACAGTCGCCGATCCCGATCGCGCTGGGTGAGAGATTGTTCTCCCGCTGGGATTTCAAAACCGTCCTCGCGTCCGGGGCGGTGGACATCATCCAGCCCGATCCGTCGCACTGCGGCGGCATCACCGAGGCCCGGAAGATCGCGCACATGGCCGAGGCGTACGACGTGGCACTCGCGCTGCACTGCCCCCTCGGGCCGATCGCCCTGGCCACGTGCCTGCAGATCGATGCGGGCTGTTACAACGCGACGATCCAGGAACAAAGCCTCGGCATCCACTACAACACGTCGAACGATCTCCTCGACTATCTCGTCGACCCGTCCGTGTTCACCTACGCCGACGGTCAGGTGCGAATTCCCACCGGTCCGGGATTGGGCATCGAGGTGAACGAGGAGTACGTCATCGAACGCGCCGCCGAAGGACATCGCTGGCGAAACCCGGTCTGGCGCCACAGCGACGGATCCTTTGCGGAGTGGTGAGGGCAATGGTGCAGACACAGAAGATCGGCAAGTCCACCACGGTCGCCGCGCAGGCGTCGAAGGCGCGCGTTCTCATCGCGGTGATGCTGTTCGTGACCGTCGTCATCAACTACATGGACCGGGCAAACCTGTCGATCGCGATGCCCGCGATCGCGGACGAAATGGATCTCTCCAAGGCGCAGCAGGGACTTCTGCTGTCGGCTTTCGGCTGGACCTATGCGGCGCTGCAGATTCCAGGCGGATGGCTCGTCGACAGGATTCCCCCGAGACTGCTCTACCCCGCCTGCCTCATCCTGTGGTCGATTGCGACCGCGTTCATGGGGGTCATCGGCGGCTTCGTGGCACTCATCGCGTTGCGTCTGCTGGTGGGTGTGTTCGAGGCGCCCGCGTATCCGATCAACAACCGGGTCGCGACGGCCTGGTACCCCGAGCGTGAACGGGCGACGGTGATCGGCTTCTACACCTCCGGGCAGTTCATCGGACTGGCGCTGCTCACGCCGTTCCTGTCCTGGCTGCAGTCCGTGCTGTCGTGGCACTGGGTCTTCATCGTGACCGGAACGATCGGGGCGGTCTGGGGTGCCGTGTGGTACGCGTTCTACCGCGAGCCACGCGACTCTCGGGCGAACGACGCCGAGATCGACCTGATCCGCGACGGCGGCGGACTCGTCGACCTCGTGGACGAGCAGCAACCCGAACGTCCGGCGGTGACCCGGAACGATGTCGCCACCGTCCTCGGCCGGCGCAAGCTGTGGGGAATCTACCTGGGGCAGTTCTGCCTCACGTCGACGCTGTGGTTCTTCCTCACCTGGTTCCCCACGTATCTCGTCGAGTACCGGGACATGGATTACATCAAGTCCGGATTTCTCGCCTCGCTGCCGTTCGTCGCGGCACTCGTCGGTGTGCTGTTCTCCGGGGTGTTCTCCGATTTCCTGCTGCGCAAGGGCGTGTCTCTCGGAGTCGCCCGGAAGGGTCCGATCATCGTGGGCCTGTTGCTGACCGTTGCGATGATCGGCGCCAACTTCACCGACTCGACCGCGATGGTGATCGTGTTCCTGTCCATCGCGTTCTTCGGCAACGGGCTCGCGTCGATCACGTGGTCGCTGGTCTCGGCGCTCGCGCCGGAACGACTGCTCGGGCTCACCGGTGGAATGTTCAACTTCATCGGCAACCTGTCGTCGATCGCGACACCCATCGTGATCGGGTTGCTCGTCACCGACGACAGCTTCGCGCCGGGATTCGTCTACATGACCGTGGTGACCGCGGTCGGGGTCGCGTCCTACGTCTTCCTGGTCGGACGCGTGGAGCGCGTTCGAAGCTGACCACCAGACGAGGTGACCGGGGTGAGTGCTTACAGCACTCACCCCGGTTCCGCGTCAGTACAGTGCGGCGGCGAGTTTCCGGCGGGCGGTCATGACGACCGGCTCGGCCGGGTCGAACAGTTCGAACAGTTCCAGCAGACGTGTCCGTACCCGCGTCTTGTCGTCGCCGGCGCTGCGGGCGACGACACCGATGAGACGGGCGAACGCCGCGTCGGGCGCCTGGGAGTAGAGCTCGACGTCCGCGGCCTGCAATTGGGCGTCGATGTCGTTCGGGGCGGCGTCCGCCGCGGCGACGGCACCGGGATCGACGGACTGCACGCGGGCGAGGAAACGCACCTGACGGATCGCGCCCTGCGCCTCGGCGTTGGCCGGTTCCTCGTCGAGGATCTTCTGGAACTCGGCTTCGGCCGCCGACAGGTCGCCTTCGTCGAGCGCAGCCTCGGCCGCGACGAAACGGGGGTCCTCCGGCTCGGGCTCGTCCTCGTTGCCGTCACCGGCCGGCGGTCCGGACAGCTTGCCGGCGGTTGCCTGCTGAACGGCGGCGAGCCACTGACGCAGTTGCGGTTCGGGCTGTGCGCCCTGGAAGTCGGCGAGCGGTTGCCCGCCGGCGATGGCGACCACGGTCGGGACGGACTGGACGCCGAAGGCCTGCGCGATCCGCGGGTTGGCGTCGACGTCGACCTTGGCGAGCACCCAGGTGCCGCCGGCCTCGTGTGCCAGCTTCTCGAGCAGGGGTGAGAGTTGTTTGCACGGCTCGCACCAGGTGGCCCACAGGTCGACGACCACGGGGACCTGCTGGGACCGGACGAGCACCTCCGCCTCGAACGTCGCCTCGGTGACGTCGATGACGGGCGTGAGTCCGGTACTCCCGGGTGCGGCCGGAGCGGCGCCGTCCCCGGAGGGTGCGGGTGCCGGCGGGGGTGGAGCGGCCGCACGCTCCTTGAGGGCGGAGAGATCGACTGCTCCGCTCATGGCTGCGGCCACTGCTGAGGAACGCGCTGACGGACGAGAACCTGGTCGAGTCACGTCCACCAGTTTGTCACGATTTGAGCGCGCACCGGAATGCGGGCCGTGCCTACCGCGGCGCGGATCAGACGAGCGACGGTTCGCTCTTCACTGCGCTCGACCGGGACAGTTCGCCCATCCGGCCGGTGCGGGCCGCCCAGACCTCGAACACGACGGTGCCGAACGGCGGGACGCTGGCGACGAGCGCCCAGAAGGTGGTGACGAGATTCCAGCTCAGCTTGCGGGCGGTCCACAGCGAGATGAGCAGGTACAGGACGAAGACGCCGCCGTGGATGGGCCCGAAGATCTTCACGCCGATCTCGTTGCCGTCGGCGGGCAGGTACTTGAAGGCCATGCCGATGAGGAGGCCGAGCCAGGTGAATGCCTCCAGAATTGCGACAAATCGGAAGCGCTTGGCCGTGGTGCTGAGATCGAAGACGTTCGCCATGCCGACCATTGTGCCCGACCATCTACGACAGTCCGTAGTGGTGTGAGGTACACCACCACGGACTGTCGTCTGTCAGGCCTTGGGGACGCGAACGATCAGGGCGTCACCCTGACCGCCACCACCGCACAGTGCCGCAGCGCCCACACCCCCGCCACGACGACGCAACTCCAGCGCCAGATGCAACGCGATCCGCGCCCCCGACATCCCCAGCGGATGCCCCATCGCGATCGCCCCGCCGTTGACGTTCACGATCTCCGGATCCAACCCCAGCTCCCGCGTCGACGCGATCCCCACCGCCGCGAACGCCTCGTTGATCTCCACCAGATCCAGGTCCTTCGGCTCGATCCCCTCCTTGGCGCACGCCTTCGCGATGGCCCGCGCCGGCTGCGACTGCAGCGTCGAATCCGGACCCGCAACGACCCCGTGCGCACCGATCTCCGCGATCCACGACAACCCGAGTTCCTGCGCCTTCGCCTTGCTCATCACCACGACAGCGGCCGCGCCATCGGAGATCTGCGACGCCGACCCGGCGGTGACCGTGCCGTCCTTGCTGAACGCCGGCCGCAGCCTGGCCAGGGACTCCACCGTCGTATCGCCGCGCACGCCCTCGTCGGCGCCGACCAGCACGGGATCACCCTTGCGCTGCGGCACCGGCACCGGCACCACCTCGTCGTCGAACACCCCGTCCTTCCAGGCCCGCGCCGCCTTCTGATGCGACGCCGCCGCGAACGTGTCCTGCTCCTCGCGGCTGATCCGCTGCCCGTCCTCCGCGTTCTTCGCCTCGGTCAGACTCCCCATCGCCTGATCGGTGAAGATGTCGTACAACCCGTCGAAGGCCATGTGGTCGCGCATCGTGACGTCGCCGTACTTGAAACCCTCCCGCGACTTCTCCAGCAGGTGCGGGGCGCGCGACATCGACTCCTGGCCGCCGGCGACCACCACCTCGAACTCGCCGGCCCGGATCAGCTGATCCGCCAACGCGATCGCATCGATCCCGGACAGGCACACCTTGTTGATGGTCAGCGCCGGCACATCCATCCCGATCCCTGCGGCCACCGCGGCCTGCCGCGCCGGGATCTGCCCCGCCCCCGCCGTGAGCACCTGCCCCATGATCACGTACTCGACCTGCTCGGGAGCGACGCCCGCCTTCTCCAGCGCACCACGAATCGCCACCCCACCCAGATCCGAACCCGACACATCCTTCAACGAACCCAGCAACCGGCCCATCGGGGTCCGGGCTCCGGCGACGATCACAGAACTGGTCACGATTTCCTCCGCGTGAGACGAGTAGACAGGTGCGGGGCGACGGAAGTCACATCCCGACGAGAACTACCGAAACGGTAGCGCTAACGTCGGGACCATGACACAGTCCTCCCCCACCCAGACCACGTCACCGCTGTCCTCGGACCTGGTGACCGCCATCGACCACGTCGGCATCGCCGTTCCCGACCTCGACGCCGCCATCGCGTGGTACTCCGAACACCTCGGCATGGTGTCGACGCACGAAGAGGTGAACGAGGAGCAGGGCGTGCGCGAAGCGATGCTGAGCGTCGTCGGCTCCCCCGAGGGCAGCACCGCGCTGCAGCTTCTCGCACCGTTGAACGAGAACTCGACCATCGCCAAGTTCATCGATCGCAGCGGTCCCGGTCTCCAGCAGCTCGCGTACCGCGTGACGGACATCGACGCCATCTCCGCCCAGTTGCGCGAGCGCGGCGTGCGCCTGCTGTACGACGCACCCCGCCGCGGAACCGCAGACTCGCGCATCAACTTCGTCCACCCGAAGGATGCAGGCGGAGTTCTCGTCGAGCTCGTCGAGCCGTCGGCGACCCACTAGCGCTGTGGCCGGCCGCCGGGTACCAGGCGCAGAGACAAGTTCTACTTTGCCCAGGTAGATTGGCGGCCATGGTAAACGAGCAGGACCGTGGTTCGATCCCCCTTCCCTTCTCCACCGTGCGCAAGGGATTCGACCGGGACGAGGTACGTAACTACTTCGAGCGATTCGACGCCGAGCTCCGCGTCACTGCCGCCGACCGCGACGCCGCGGCGGCGCAGGCGCGGGATCTCGCCAAGCAGCTCGACGATGCGCGGGACGAGATCGACGATCTCCGCAAGGATGTCGACCGCCTGTCCGTTCCGCCGACCACCGCGGAGGGAATGAGCGACCGCATCTCGCGCATGCTCCGGCTCGCGTCGGACGAGGCGTCCGAGGTGCGTGCGAAGGCCGAGGCCGACGCCGCCGAGATGATCTCCGTCGCCGAGCAGGAGGGCGCGCAGCTCCGCGGCCAGTACGAGTCGCTGGTCGCGGAACTCGAAGACCGCCGGAGTGCTCTCGAGATTCAGCACGAGCAGACGATGGCCAAGGCCCGCACGGAGGCGGCGAAGATCGTCGAGGCCGCTCAGTCCGAGCGCGACCGCCTCGCCGCCGAGGCCGAACTGCGTCGGTCGCAGGTGCAGGAAGACTTCGACCTCGCGATGTCCGAGCGCCGTCAGAAGACGATCACGGCTGTCAACGAACTCGAGTCCACCAGCAAGGCCGAGGCGCATCGCCGTCTCGCGGACGCCACGCACGAGGCGGAGCGAAGGCTGCAGGCGGCCACCGACCAGTCGGAGCGCAAGATCGCCCACGCCAAGGAACTCGCGGAAGAACTTCGCGTGCTACGTGGCCGGATCCTGGCGCAGCTCTTGGGAATTCGAGGACAGCTCGATTCCGTTCCCGCAATGTTGGCGTCGGTCAACCGGGAGAGTGAACTCCTGGACGCGCAGCCCGACACCGCGGCATCGAAGCCGGAGAAGCGCTCGAACGAGAACACCAACAGCAAGTCGGCACCGGGCGGTGCCGCGGACCGGAAAACCGCGCAGAGCGAGCCCGGGAAGAACTCCGCGGACGAGACGGACAACTCGGACGAGGACACTGCAGTGCTGTCCACCGTCGAGAAGAACCCGGCGAATCGGCCGGCGGATCAACGGACCGTGAAGACGGGAAGCTAGGACCACCTGCGCGTGAGGCCCCGGGTGCTGCGTCCCGACCAGCACCCGGTGTGCCAGTGCCGCCGGTCCTCGGCTCCGCCGTATTCGGCCGGCCAGGTGACGAGGTGGGCGACGCCCGGTCGGATGTCGTGATCGCAGCCGGGACACCGGTAGGACTTGGTCGCCCGGGCCCCGGGGATCGTGCGGACGATGAAACTCTCGTCCGCGAAGCCCGCGGGCCCGGACTCCTGACGCATCAACGCACTACCGAACAGCGACCCCTCGGTGTCCGGGGGCGCACTGCGGCGCGTGTTCTTCCGCTGCGGTCTACGACGGGGCACGGGTTCAGCCTAGGCCTCAGAAGAGCCGGAACTCGGTGCTCTCGGTACCACGCAGCGCCTCGTAGTCGAGCACCAGGCACCGGATTCCGCGATCGGTGGCAAGGGTTTTGGCCTGCGGCTTGATTTGCTGGGCGGCGAAGACACCGCTCACCGGCGCCAGCAGCGGATCCCGGTTGAGCAATTCGAGGTACCGCGTGAGTTGCTCGACACCGTCGATGTCTCCGCGGCGCTTGATCTCCACGGCGACGGAAGCCCCGTCGGCGTTCCGGCACAGCAGGTCGACGGGACCGATGGCCGTCATGTACTCACGCCGCACGAGCGTGTAACCGCTGCCGAGCGTTTCGACGTGTTCGGCGAGCAACTCCTGCAGGTGTGCCTCGACACCGTCCTTGACCAGCCCCGGATCGACACCGAGTTCGTGACTGGAGTCGTGCTCGATCTCCTCGACGGTGATCCGGAGTTCCTCACCGGCCTTGTTGGTCACCACCCACAGCGCTTCGGCGTCTTCCACGGTGTCTTCGACGAGCCAGCAGGGCGGGCTCATCCAGTTCAGCGGCTTGTAGGCGCGGTCGTCGGCGTGGATGCTCACGGAACCGTCGGCCTTGATCAACAACAGGCGACGAGCGGTGGGCAGATGTGCCGTCAAACGGCCTACGTAGTCGACTCGGCATCTGGCAATCACTAGGCGCACCCGCCCACCCTAAGGGATCGTGCCGACTAGTCTCGAATGACTATGCGCCGCCCTCGCCGATCCGTCGCCCCGCTGGGGTCGTGGTTGCTCGGATCACCGGACGAGAGTCCCCGCAGGCGGCGTATCCGTGTCCAGCTGCTGCTGACCGCCCCGCTGGTCTTCACCAACCTGGTCGGCGCGGTGATCACCTGCCTGCTCGTCAGTGTCGTCGTCCCCGGCCCGAGTGTGTGGTCGAGCGAGTTCATGATCGCCAACTTCGTCGCGGTGCCCGTGTTCGTGCTGTGCGCGGTCCTGATCGGCGTGACGTGGGGCACCAAGCGACTGGTGTCGGATCTCCGGTGGGCCACGGAGGACGACGCGCCCACGGACCACGACCGGTCGGCGGCGTTTCGCGCACCGTGGCGCCTGACGCGCGTCCAGGCGGCGTTGTGGGGCATCGGGCTGGTCTTCTTCACGACTTTGTACGGCATCATCGATCCCCAGACCATTCCGAAGGTCGCGTTCACGATTGCGTTTGCCGGGATCACGGTCTGCGCGTTCTGCTACCTGTTGACGGAGTTCGCGCTCCGCCCCATCGCCGCCCGGGCACTGGGATCGGACGGACCGCGACCCCGCCGAACCCTCGGCATCACCGGCCGCACCGCACTGGCGTGGATCCTCGGGACGGGTGTTCCGGTGCTCGGTCTGATGCTCATCGCGATCTTCAGTTTCATCCGGCCGGCGAGCCCCACCAGCCTCGCGGTCTCGATCCTCGCGCTGGGTGGTGTGATCCTGCTCTTCGGCCTGCTGCTGGTCGTGATCAGTGTGCGCGCCACCGAGGCACCGATCCGCTCGGTGTCGCTGGGCATGGCGAAAGTGGCGGAGGGCGATCTCGACGCCGAGGTCGTCGTGTACGACGGCACCGAACTCGGCGCGCTGCAGACCGGGTTCAACCGGATGGCGGAGGGCCTCCGCGAACGTGAGCGGATCCGCGACCTGTTCGGGCGCCACGTCGGGCAGGAGGTGGCCTCCCAGGCCCTGCGGCACAACCCCGAACTCGGCGGCGAGGAACGTGACGTGGCGGTCCTGTTCGTCGACATCATCGGGTCCACCACGATCGCGGCCACCCGGTCGCCTGCGGAGGTCGTGGACCTGCTCAACCGGTTCTTCGACGTGGTCGTCGACGAGGTCGATCGGCGAGACGGGTTCGTCAACAAGTTCGAAGGTGACGCCGCCCTGGCCATCTTCGGGGCGCCCGTGGCGCTCGACGACCATGCAGGTGCCGCACTCGCCGCCGCTCGGACCCTCCGCGAACGGCTCACCGCCGAGGTACCGGAGTGCGATGCGGGAATCGGGGTGGCGGCCGGTCGCGCCGTGGCCGGAAACATCGGCGCCCACGAACGTTTCGAGTACACGGTGATCGGCGATCCCGTCAACGAGGCGGCGCGGTTGTCCGAACTCGCCAAGAACGTGTCCGGACACGTCGTCGCGTCCGAGCGGGCGATCGACGCGGCAGCCGAGGACGAACGCACGCGGTGGCAACTCACCGACACCGTCACCCTGCGCGGCCGTGTCGAACCGACCACGCTGGCCGTTCCCGCCGAACTACTCCCCGCCGGTTCCGCCGTCGACGATGAGGGCGCCGACTCCGTCGAGTAGCCGGGCGAGCCCGAATTCGAAGGCGTGGGCGGGCGCGTACGCGGCGTCGTGGTGTTCCCCCGCCGACGCCCCGACCCGGGCGGCCAGCGGGAACCGGTCGGGGTCGAAGACCTTTTCGAAGTGCGGAGCGACGCGCTGCCACCATTCACTGTCCGCCTCCCCCTTGGCGGCGAGCGCTGCCGCGTCCACCGCGGCCCGCGCCGCGCCCGCGACGAAACTGTCGAGGAGCGTGACGACCGAATCCATGTCGAGGTCCGACAGTCCCAGTCCCTCGACCGCGCGCAGTTCCCGCTCGTACTTGGCCATCCCGCCGGGCCCGAGGACCGGCCGGCTCAGCGCGACGACGCCGAGCATCCACGGGTGGGCGCACAGCAGTTGGAAGTAGTCGTGAGCGGCGGCCGCGAGACGCTCCCGCCACCCCGTGTCGGTGTCGTCGGCCGGCTCGAGTGTGGACAGCGCGCGATCGAGCATCACCTCCACCAGTTCGGTCTTCCCGGGAACGTGCGTGTACAGCGACATCGCCCCGGCGCCGAGTTCGGCTGCCAGCCGGCGCATCGAGACGGCGTCCAGCCCTTCGGCATCCGCGACGGAGATGGCGGCCTCGACGATCCGGTCGAGCGTCAGGCCCGGCTTCCCGTTGCGGGGGCGCGAGATCGGCGTACTGCCGCCACCCCACAGCAGCTCCATGGTGCGGGCGGGGTCGCCCTCCGGTGTCGCGCTTCTACCCATGCCGAGATCTTCCCACGGCGCCCGGGAACAATTCCGCCCGCCGCCTCGTTGACGTACGGCGTACCGTAAACCAGGCGAAAGGCGCAGTAGTGACAGCAGAGCCCATCCTCGCCGCCTGTGCGGCCACCTTCGTGCCCTCCGATCCTCCGCGCGACTCCCGCCTGGCGTTCTGGCGTGATTCCCCGGACGGTCCGCTGCCACCGAGTATCGATTCCCACACCCGGATGGCAACCGGGAACACCGTGGAACGCGTTCCGACACAGACCATCTCGATCGCCGATGCGCTGCCGATGCTCCTGGCACTGTCCCCCGGCGACACAGCGCATCGATCGGTCGCGTTCTGGGCCGCCTGCACCCGGACCGCCCTCGGATACGTCGGGACGGGCAAGGTCCTTCCCTCGGTTGCGCCCAGCGGCCACGACATCTGGCGGCTCGGCGTCCTCGACGACGAGGACGAAGCGCATCTGCGCCTGCTGGCCGCCGCGCTCCCACCGGAAGCGCGCGCGATTCCGCTCGGGGATCCGTCCGCCGCCGCAGTTCGCCTCCCCGCCGCGGTGGACGTGCTGCGCGACTTCCTCACCGCGGCCGTCGACACGATCCCGCGACTCGACTCACCGGCCGACGCCGGCCCCTACCGGGGATGGAACGCCGAGACCTCCCCCGCACTCCAGGAGTGGGCGGACGCCCTGGCACCCGATGCGATCGCGCTGTCGTTGCGGATCGACCCCGTGGATCCGCACGCGGTCGACCTCTCGGACAGCGAGTTCGACGCCACGGTCCAGGTGCACGGTGTCGCGCGGCCCGGGGTGGTGTGCGACGCCGTCGACCTGTGGCGGCATCCGACGCTCGCCGAGTCCGCGTTCGCCTCCGACCCGCGGATCGAGGTTCTCGACGCCCTCCGCCGCGCGGCCCAGGACTGGGCTCCGCTCGAAGACCTGCTGCGAGCCGAGGCGCCGCACCGCATCCGGCTCGAGGACGACGACCTGGCGTCCCTCGCCGGGGACGCCGGCGGTCGGCTGCGTGAGCGCGGAGTCGAGATCCATTGGCCGCGCGAACTGCTCGCGCACACCTCGACCCGCATGATCCTCGGCGAGCCCGGGTCCCGAGAGGGCGCAGCCGCTTTCCGCGGCGACCGCGCCTTCGACTTCGACTGGCGCGTCGCGGTGGGCGACGACGTCCTGACCCGCGAGGAAATGGAGGAGCTCGTCACGGCAAAGCGCGCCGTCGTGAAACTGCGCAACCGATATGTCGTCGCGGACTCGGCGTTGATACGAAAGACCCTCCAGCGGCGGACCGGAACGATGACGTCCATCGAGGCCCTCCGCGCGTCGCTGACCGGCCGGGCCCGGCGCGGCGAGGAGGACGTCCGCGTCGACTCCTACGGAGCGGCCGAAGCGGTGGCGCGTGAGCTGTCCGACCAGGATCCGGAGGCCGTGCCGGTCCCCGCAGCCCTGCGCGCGCAGTTGCGGGACTACCAGCTGACCGGATTCCGCTGGCTGGCCGGGCTCACGTCACGAGGCCTGGGCGCCTGTCTCGCCGACGACATGGGCCTGGGAAAGACGTTGACCCTCATCGCACTTCACCTGCACCGCCAGCAGACACCGGAAACGGCAGGGCCCACGCTGGTGGTCTGTCCCGCGTCTCTGCTCGGGAACTGGCGACGGGAGATCGAACGCTTCGCACCGGGCACCGGCGTCCTCGTCCACCACGGTCCGAAGCGGCGCCCTCACGGTGAGACGGTCGCGGGCGGCGACGACACCGTCGTCCTCACCACGTACGCGACGATGCGGCTCGATTGCGACGTACTCGCCCGGACGGTGTGGGGTCTGGTCGTCGCGGACGAGGCGCAACACCTGAAGAACCGCGGGGCGTCCGTCACCCGGGCACTGCGGACGATTCCCGGTCAGGCCCGCGTCGCGCTCACCGGGACACCGGTGGAGAACAGGCTCAGCGACCTCTGGTCGATTCTCGACGGCGTCACACCGGGCCTCCTCGGCCCGTACGCGCAGTTCCGCCGCCGCTACGACGGCTCGGCCGCCGAGGACGGCACCGACCGCGCGGCGGAGTTGGCGGCGTTGATCTCGCCGTTCGTCCTCCGGCGCAAGAAGTCCGATCCGGGGATCGCCCCCGAGCTTCCGCCGAAGACGGAGATCGACCTGGACGTCACGCTCACCCCGGAACAGGCCGGAATGTACGAGGCCCTCGTGCGCGAGGCCATGGAGCAGATCGAGACGAGCGACGGCATCGGGCGGCGCGGCAGCATCGTGTCGCTGCTGACCGGACTCAAGCAGATCTGCAATCACCCCGCCCAGTACCTCGGGCAGGAGCACGCGGCGCTCACCGGCCGCTCCCACAAGATCGGTCTGCTCGACGAGCTGATCGACACCAACCTGTCGGAGGGCGGGCGTTCGCTCGTCTTCACCCACTTCACCACGATGGGACGGCTGCTGCGGCGGCACCTGACGGCGCGAGGAGTGGGCTGCGACTTCCTGCACGGGGGCACGCCCGTCCCCGCCCGGGAGGAACTGGTCGAACGCTTCCAGAACGGCGACATCCCCGTCCTGATCCTGTCCCTCAAGGCCGCCGGCACCGGGTTGAACCTCACCCGGGCCGATCATGTCGTCCATTTCGACCGCTGGTGGAACCCCGCGGTCGAGGACCAGGCCACTGACCGCGCGTACCGCATCGGGCAGACCCACCCGGTCGTCGTCCACCGGCTCGTCACCGCCGGAACCATCGAGGAACGCATCGCCGGCATGCTCGCGTCCAAGCGGCAGCTCGCCGACTCCGTCCTGTCGCACGGCGCCGACGCCTTCACCGAACTGACCGATCGCGAACTCACCCGGCTGGTGGCGCTGAGCCCCGACTACGACTTCGGAGGTGATCTGTGACCGACGCCGTCACGCTTCCCCGCTTTCCGGCGCAGAAGGGCCGCCGCACCCGCGGCCGGACCTGGTGGGCGCAGCGGTGGGTCGACGATGTCGAGCAGGCCGCACTCGACTCGGACACGCTGAAACGCGGACGCGCCTACGCCCGTGGCGGACTGGTCGGTCCGCTCACGTTCGCGGCCGGGCTCGTCTCCGCGGACGTGCACACGGACGAGGAGAGCCTGCACGTGCGGATCCGGGTGGACCAGCTGGACGAGTGCCAGTGGGGCGAGGTGCTCGCGACCCTCGCGTCGCGGAGCGGTCACGTCGCCCAGTTGTCGAGTGGGACGCTTCCCCGCGAACTCGACGACGACCTCGCTGCCGTCGACGTGTCCCTCGTGCCGTCGATGTTCGATGCCGACGCGACGTGCACCTGCGAGGAGTGGGACGTGCCGTGCCGCCACGCTGCCGCGGTGCTGTATCAGGCCGCGTGGGTGCTCGACGACGACCCGTTGCTCTTCTTCCTCCTGCGCGGACGGGAGGGACAGGAGGTTCTCCAACTCAGGCACGGGGGGCACGAGGAGACGTCCCATTCCTCGTTCGACGGTTCGTCCGCCCCGGTGTCGGCGTCGGACGCCTACGCCGCAGTTCCCGGACCGCTTCCGACGCCGCCGCGTTCCGGTGGAATCCTGGTACGCCCACGTTGGCTCGACGACGCTCCCCCCGAGGTTCAGGCGGACGCCGTGTGGTCTGCGATCGTCACTGCGATTTCGCGATACGGAGACCGTGTCTGAGGTCGTCCGACGGTCCGGGCACGAGGCTCGGTGCGACCACCCGGGCCCCGGTCGCCGGATACGGTGTGCAGATCTGGGCGTCGTGCACGAAGCACCAGCGCCAGTTGTCCCCCGCGTGGAGCGACTGGACGATCGGATGACCGCTGCGTTCGGCGTGGTGTCGCGCGTGCCGCATCGGTGATCCGTCACTGCATCCGACGTAGCCGCACGTCAGGCACAACATCAGGTGCTCCCAGCGGGTACCGAGTGCGAGACAGCCCTCGCACCCGTCCGACGTGTGCGCGACGACATCGCGAATCATGTTCAGATCGGGATCGTGCCAATTATTGGATTGGGTCATAGTGCCACCCCTCAGTAACCAAGATTGGCGGCTGATCCGTCTCGCCACATGGTCACGGCGGAACGAAAGAATCCACCGAAATCCGGCCTCAGCGGACAGCGTCCCGGTTTCGACGGCGCAAAACGGGGTAGTTCCAAGCCATGGATCTGGAAGCAGCCCCAGACCCGAGGGTGGATCACACGCCGCGGGCGACGAACCTGTCCGCGGTCTTGGCCGTCACCGCGCACATGCACGACTGCGGGAATCGGGACGAGATCCTCGCCCTGCTGGTCGAAGCTCTCCCCGAAGTCGGTCCCTTCACGGTCGAACCCGTGTCGGCTCCGATGGGCGAACGCCACGACGACGACGTCTGGCGACACCGCGTGCTGCTCGACGATTCGTGGTCGAGGCCGGTGTCGCTCACCCTACGGGCCGACTACCCGCCTACCCCGGTGCAGGCCACGCTGCTCGAGTTGTTGATTCAGCACACGGGGTCGGCCCTGCGCGCCGCATCGCTCCGCTCCCGGGCAGCCACACAGGAACGTCAGTTACGCGAGGCCGCGGACGAGATCACCGCGCTCGGCGCGCGGGTCGCGCGACTCGAGGAGGAAGCGAGGATCCACAACACGTTCGGACGCCTCGCCGCGACCGGCGCCGACGAGTCCGCCATCGCCGACACACTTCACCAGGTGACCGGACTCGCCGTCGGGATCGAGGACGCCTTCGGCAATCTCCGCGTCTGGGCCGGCCCGGACAAGGCCCCGCGGTACCGCAAGACCGGCGGCGGGAACCGAGTCGACGTCCTGCGCCGTGCCGCGATGGAAGGGCGCCCGCTGCGACACGACAATCGGATCGTGCAGATAGTCCGGCCCGGCCAGACACTTCTGGGCGTCCTGTATCTGTCCGACCCGGAACATCGGGCCACCGACCTCGACACGGTCGCCCTGGAGTCCGCCACGACGATGCTCGCCATCGACATGGCGCATCGCAGATCACTCGCCGAGGCGGAGGCGCGGCTGAGCCGCGACCTGGGCGCCGACCTGCTCGCCGGGACGGACGACGACAGCGCCTACTCGCGGGCCGACGCACTCGGCTACGACCTGCACACCCCGCAACGCGTCCTGGTGGTCCACTGGGCGCCGGACACACCCGTCGAGTCCGTCACAGAGTCCTTCCGGCGTCACCTGGCGTCCACCGACTCGTCGGCCCTCCTCGTCCACGGCAACGAGCACCGAACCGGGGTCCTGGCCGCCGTCATGGACGCGAAGACAGACGTGAACATCATCTTCACGGCGTTGGAGAAGTCGCTCGGTCCCGCGGTGGGCGTGATCGGTGTCGGATCCGAATGCATCTCCCCCAGTGGCCTTCCCGACTCGTACACCCACGCGATACGGGCGCTCGAGATCAGAAAGCAGTCGCTCTCGCCCCGTGGCGTGGCACTGTTCGACGAACTCGGCGTCTACCGCATCCTCGACTCACACAGCAGCACCGGCGACGTCGAGGCGTTCGTGCAGGAATGGCTCGGCCCACTGCTCGACTACGACCGGGAACACCGCAGCACGATGACGGCCACACTGGCCCAATACCTCGAATGCGGAGGCAAGTACGACGAGACTGCGCAGGCACTCCGGATCCACCGCAGCACCCTGCGATACCGGATGTCCCGCATTCACGAACTGACCGGGCGTGATCTCCGCAGCGTCGACACACGCCTGAATCTTCATCTGGCTTCCCGCGCACTGCAGGTCCTCGCCGGCGGTGGCCCGGGGTGAAAGAGAATGTGCGGCTTGGGTGTTCGTGCCCGGGAATGCCGAAAGCCCCCCAACGTGGTTGGGGGGCTTTCGGTAA
>NZ_LTCZ01000158.1:0-557 GCF_001583455.1 Rhodococcus sp. LB1
CTAGGGCATGTCTCCCAATAGTTTGAGCCATTCGACGATGCCGGCGAGGAGGAATCCAGCCCGGTAAGTCAGGGCAAGCTTGTCATACCGGGTTGCCACCGCTCGCCACTGTTTTGCCTTGTTGAAGGCCCTTTCCACCACGTTGCGGCCCTTGTACGACTCGGCATCGAAGTTCGGTGGCCGACCGCCCGCGCTGCCCTTGTTCTTGCGGTTGGCCACCTGATCGGACTTCTCGGGAATGACCGCCTTGATGCCCTTGCTGCGTAGCAGTTCTCGATTGGCCTTGGATGTGTACGCCTTGTCGGCACGGACCTCGTCCGGGCGCGTGCGGGGTGCGCCGCCACCGATGCGCGGCACGCAGATGCCCTCCAGGAGCGGGCCGAACATCGGGCTGTCGCCGGCCTGGCCAGGACCCACCAGCACCGACAAGGGACGTCCGTCGCCATCGCACGCCAGGTGGACTTTGCAGGTCAGCCCGCCGCGGGACCGGCCGATGCCGTGATCGACCGGTTCGTCAAGCAGATTCGTGTAATTCGGTAGATCCCCCTGTGTCACGC
>NZ_LTCZ01000159.1:0-295 GCF_001583455.1 Rhodococcus sp. LB1
AAAGCCCACAGGAGTGGGAATTGTGGCTGGTGGCCACCCGCAAGGCGGTCCGCAAACACGCGATCACCGCCACCACGGGGGCTGGCACACCGGACAAACGCACCGCGCCGCATCTCGTACACGCCCACTGCTACCGCCGGGGAACCGGTGATGGCAACGAGCACAGCACTTCTGACGGTCTGTGAGCCTTCAGGGCTTGCTTGAGCCGGTTGCCCGGATCGGGCACGGCCGGTTCTGAGGGGGCGGGGGCGCGGCAACGCGTCCCCGCTACCCGACGAACGCTGGTTCGCCGAAC
>NZ_LTCZ01000159.1:379-30616 GCF_001583455.1 Rhodococcus sp. LB1
ATTAAAGACTCAGGACACTACTAGGGGCGCTCGCGCGCGTACGCCGTTTCCGAGCAGTGCGAGTTGTCGAAGAAGTCGGTTCCGGTCATCGTGATCCAGCGCTGCTGGATTCGGGCGAGCGCAATCTGTCGTACGAGGTACCGAGCGGATTCCGCGCCTCGGTTGGGTATAAGCAGACCCACGATAGCGATGACGGCGTGGATGGCCAGTCGGAGCACGCGCATGTTCCTTATGTTTGTAACGCTCAAGAGCTTTGCTTTGCAGCTGCATTCGTCCGCAATGGTATCGTTCATCGGCAGCCCCGGCGGGTAGGGCCGAAAAGAGTGTCCTTGTCCGGGATCACTTGACGTCACATCGCTACCTAGCCCGCTCGAGACGTCCGATGGGCGAGTTCGGCGGCTTGGAGAGTGTTGACGAGAAGCATCGCTATGGTCATCGGACCGACTCCGCCGGGCACCGGAGTGATCGCACTCGCCACTTCACTGACGTCGGAGAAGTCGACGTCGCCGACGAGACCATGTTCTGTGCGGTGGATCCCCACGTCGACCACCACTGCCCCGTCCTTCACGAAGCTGCGATCGAGCAGCGTGGGCACGCCTGCCGCGGCGATGAGGATGTCAGCCTCGCGACACAGACGTGGAAGATCACGACTGCGACTGTGGCACACGGTGACCGTCGCGTTGCGCTCCAGAAGCAGCTGAGCCATCGGACCGCCGACGAGGATCGATCGGCCGACGACGACGGCGTGTGCGCCCTCGATCTCGACACCGACATGCTCGAGGATGCGAATCACGCCAGCCGGAGTACACGGCCGCAAGCCTCTGTCCCTCTGCGCCAGCTGACCGGCGCTGCGGACAGTCAGTCCGTCGACATCTTTCCCAGTCGGAATGCGGTCGATCAATGAAGCTGCATCGAGGTGAGGTGGAAGGGGCAACTGGATGAGTATTCCGGAAACGCGTTGATCCTCCGCGAGTTCGTCGATGAGCGCAATGGCCTCGGACTGCGTCACGTCTTCCGGTAGCCAATGGTGGAGGTCGCGCATGCCCGCTTCCAGCGACAGGCGCCGCTTGTTTCTCACATATACCTCTGACGCCGGATCCGATCCGACCAGTACCGTCGCGAGTCCGGGAGACTCGGCACCCTCGGCTACCAGAGCCGCCACTCCCTGTGCCACCTCCTGGCGCACCGTCGCGGCGAGCTGTTTTCCGTCGATCACGTTCACGGTTGTTTCAATCCTCCTTGCGTCTGCTCTCGAAACCACTGTTCGGCGACAAGCATTCGGTTCACGCAAAGACGACGGTGGAGTTCGCGTGTCGCAGAACGCGGTCTTCGCAATGCCACAACACCGCGCGACTGAGCACCGCCCGCTCGACGTCGGCACCGCGCCGTTGCAGAGCCGTTACAGCGTCCTGATGCCCGACCCGGGCCACGTCCTGCTCAATGATCGGTCCCTCGTCCAGGTCGGCGGTCGCGTAGTGCGCAGTTGCGCCGATCAGCTTCACTCCGCGTTCCTTCGCACGCGCATAAGGGTTCGCGCCCATGAAGGCCGGCAAGAACGAGTGGTGGATGTTGATGACGGGGCAGCCGACCTCGGTGATGAAGTCGTCGGACAGAATCTGCATGTAACGCGCCATCACTATCAGGTCGAAGTTCTCCTGCAGGAGCTGCAACTGCTGCGATTCGGCCTCATTCTTGGAGTCTTTGGTCACCGGAATATGCACGAACGGGACCCCGAAGGACCTTACGTCTCGAGCCAGATCGGCATGATTGGAAATTACGAGTCCGATGTCGACCGGGAGTTCGCCGCGCCGCGCGCGCCACAGCAGGTCGAGCAGGCAGTGGTCGTACTTCGACACCATAATCGCCACTCGTTTGAGACGGTCAGCATCGACGATTGCCCACGACATCGAATCGAATTTCGGAGCGATGCGGGCGGTGAAGTCGTCGACCATGCTCGACAGGTGAGCCCTGAGGTCGTCGCGATGGAATACCATGCGGAGGAAGAAATGACCCCCTTCGGGGTCGGTAGTCGCTTGATCCGATTCGGTGATGTTCGCATCCCAGTCGGCGAGGAACTGCGAGACAGCCGCGACGACACTGGGCTGATCGGAGCACTGCATTACCAAGCGCCCGAGTACTCCCGCTCGTGGGAGCGATCGAACCGGCGTCGGGGCTTCGAGGATGATGGGCATTGCGGCCTCCGTGGTGAATGTGCTTCGTCTTCGGCCCGAAACAACCAGGAAGTAGTTGAGGGCTCATCACGATTCAAGGGCCTGAGCGTCGGCTCGCAAAGCCGAATTCCGCACGGGGATTAGTCAGATTCGGCGGTGAGATGCGTGATATAACGTCACAAACGGACAATTGTCCGCTTACGACGTCTGAGGGAGTCATCATATGAAGGCAGCTGTGTTGCACACCATCGGTGAGCCACTCGTCATCGAGGAACGAGACATTCCGGTACCGGGTCCGGGAGAGGTGCTGGTTCGCGTGGTCGCAGCGGGTGTCTGCCATTCCGATCTGCACCAGCAGGACGGTTCGGTCCCGCCGTTCCGGATTCCGATCGTGCTCGGTCACGAGAACGCAGGCATCGTAGAAAGCCTCGGTTCGGGCGCCGCCGGCATAGAGGTCGGGGAACGCGTCGTCGTGTACGGCGGGTGGGGATGTGGGCGCTGCCGATTCTGTCTCGGAGGCCAGGAGCAACTGTGCTCTACGGCGTCATGGTCCGGGCTCGGCCCGGATGGCGGATATGCCGAGTACATGGTCGTGCCATCGGCGCGCCACCTGGTCCCGGTGGGAGATCTGAATCTGGTGCAGGCGGCCGCGCTCGCCGACGCGGGTGTGACACCGTATCGAGCCGTCAAGAAGGCTCTCGATCTGCTCGTGCCGGGAACGACGGCACTCGTGCTCGGCGCCGGAGGTCTAGGCCAGTTCGGGATCCAATACCTGAAGATGCTCACCGAGGCTCGCGTGATCGTCGTAGAAACCTCGGCAGAACGTCGCGACATCGCACGGTCGCTCGGAGCAGACGTCGTCATCGACGGTTCCATATCCGACCTGCAGGAGGCGGTGCGAGCGGCAGCGAGTGAGTTCGGCGTGACGGCCGCGTTCGATTTCGTCGGCAGCGATACGACCATGCAACTGGGATTGAGGTCGCTCGAGCGTCAGGGACTACTCGTTGTGGTCGGACTGGCAGGCGGCAGCGTCCCGGTCTCCTTTTTCGGTATGGCCAGCGAGGCAGTGGTCACCACGAGCAACTGGGGAAGCCGAAACGACCTGGCCGAAGTGATCGCCCTCGCTCGCGCCGGCGCGCTGACCATCTCAATCGAAGGCTATCCGCTCGCCGAGATCAATGATGTCTTCGAACTGCTCGAGAAGGGCAAGACCAAAGGGCGCGCTGTCCTTATTCCTTGAAAGAACCCGGTGTGACCAGCGCGGGAGATCCCAGAAGGTTGCTCGCTGCGCCGTGACCACTGTATCCTTGCAACGGACATTTGTCCGCCGAAGGAGGTGGTTCTTGTGGCGTCCACCCTGTCCCGTTCCGTCGATTCTGACACGCCCTATACCGGCGCAGCCGACAACTTCACGACCCCCGACCTGCGTGAGGCCAAAACGAGAACGGAGGGCCTCCTTCAAGCCACCCACGAGATGGATGTTCTCGAACGCAGGCCCGGGCAGTTCCTGGCCAGCGTCTCGCACTCGCGGGTCGGCGGCTTCGGCATCATGGACTTCGACTATCGCGCGGGAGTTGTGATTCGCTGCGAGCCGCCGGTGCGATGGGTCACCGTAAATTTCGTCACCGCGGGTTCGGCCGAGTTCGCCAGCGAGGGACGAGCGCCGATCCTGGTCGACCCCTCGAGCGCGGCCGTGAACGACTACACGAGGCCGATCCGAATGACCGTGTCCGAATCCGCCGCTCAGTCGATGGTGACAATATCGAAGGCACGGCTGGAATCATATTTGCAGAATCTCATCGGTCGCGCCCCTGACCAGCCGCTCCGTTTCTCACCGACGATCGACATGCGTCGCGAGGGCGCTCGATTCGCGGCAACGCTGTCCATGATTCGCTCTCATCTTGCGTCGAGACCAGACGCCGAGATCGCACCCTCGCTCGCCGCCGAATACGAACACGCCCTTATTTCCGCGCTAGTGCTCGGGCAACCGAACAACTTCACCCAGCTCATCTTCGCTCCGGTCACACCATCCCCCGCGCGAGTGACCGATCGGGTGGTCGAATATATCGACTCCGCCACCGACGTCCCGTTCACGGTTCGCGAACTCACCGACGTGGCACAGGTCAGTGAGCGGGCCCTCTATGCGGCCTTCCGCCGGGACCTCGGGGTCTCACCGATGGCCTACCTGCGCAAAATACGGCTGATACGCGCCCGGGAAGCCCTACTCACGGCACAGGAAGACCACGCTGCGGTCGAGACCACGGTGACTGCGGTGGCGTATCGTTTCGGGTTCAATCACGTCGGCCGCTTCGCCGCCCACTATCGTGCAGAGTTCGGCGAATTCCCCTCGGAGACAAGAAAATCTCGAGTTGTTGCGGTGCGTTCCTTGACAGATACGAGTCGCAGCCACTAGCTCGGCAGACAAGCGTTCGATCGTAGAAGGCTGCCGTTCTGCCCTCACGACGCGACTCGACGCCATAGACGGCAGGCTCCTCGAGAGTCCGCGTGTGCAGAAAGTGACCTGTGTAGCGGCGGAATCGGGATCGCAACACCCGGGAAACCGAACGTAGCCTTACTGGAATCCTGAGGAACCACCCTGCGTAGGAAGACGTGAAGGCAATGACACACCCGGCCACCCTGACCGCAGCACCCAGCTCATTCGTGCGAGACGATGATCAACGTCGACTCCTCGAGCGGACGAAAGAACTCCATGCCCTGATCGCCTCACACCTGGCGGGTAACGACGAACGCGGCCAGCTCGCCGATGAGGTCGTCGATGCACTCCACGATGCGGGAATCTTCGGCATGTGGGTACCCCGCGAACTCGGTGGATTCGAGCTCCCACCGATTGAGTCGCTCGAACTGGTGGAGTCGCTTGCCTACTCCGATCCGGCTACCGCTTGGGTCGTGATGGCGATCGCTCTTGCGACTGGCACGGGCGGCGCCTACTTGGACAGCGAGGCTGCCGCGCAACTCTTTTCGAGGGAGAGGACCCCGACCATCGCCGGTCAGGGTACGCGTCCAGGCAAGGCAGTTCCCGTTGACGGGGGCTACTTGCTCTCGGGCGAGTGGAGCTTCGCATCCGGCATCAAGCACGCCACCCACATTCACACCGCCGCGATCGTGGAAGGCACGGGGGAAATGCTGATCTTCGTGTTGCCGACCGAGGAAGCGATACTTGTCGACAACTGGGATGTGATGGGACTTCGAGCCACCGGCAGCCTCGACTACTCCATTGATGGAGTGTTCGTTCCGCGCACTCACACCCATCGGGTGACCGAGACGGTCCCCGTCACGGGCGGCGCTCTCTTCTCGCTCGGAATCAGCAATTTCGCCCTGATCGCTCACTCCGCATGGGCCGTTGGCGTGGCTCGCCGTTTGCTCGACGAGCTCGCGGCACAGGCCCAGGCGCGCAAAGGGCGGGCAGGTCAGTTCAGTTCCAGCGACTCGTTCCACGAACAGTATGCGCGCGCCGAAGCGCTCTGGCGCGGAAGCAGAGCGTTCCTCTTCGAGCAGTGGTGCCTTCTCGAGCAGACCGTGGAACGTGGCGAGACGACGACGGTCCGCGACGACACCCTGCGCCGGCTCGCGATGACGAATGCGACGGAGGCCCTGCATGAGATCGCCGCCTTCGTGTACAAGAGCGCCGGCACCTCGGCGCTTCGCTCAGGCATCATTCAGACCATCTTCCGCGACACGCACGCAGGCACGCAGCACGCCAGTTCCTCTCCCGCAGTCGTCCAGAACCTCGGCCGCGAACTCGCCGGTCTCGCGGACGGGTCGCACTGGGTCTTCTTCCAGCTTGTCCAGGACTAGAACGTCTCTGGCGAGCATGTAAAGCGTTGCGCACGTCGCCGTTCGGATGAACCGGTCAAGCTGGACCACCGAGCGTGATCGTGGGCCGACGCTCCCAGCGGGCGAAGTCGGCGCTGATGGCCCCTGCAGTCTGCAACAAGGCCGGCAGGTAGTCCTGCACCAGCGTTTCCAGAGAGGTCTCGAGCGCGTGCGCGTTCACGTTCACTGCAGCTCTGACAACCCCGTCACCGTTGCGAATCGGCGCCGCGACCGATCGGATCGCGGGCGCCAGCTGCTGATCGGTGAGCGCCCAGCCTCGAGCCCTCACCGCGCTCAGCTCCTCGTCGATCTCCTGCCGAGTCGGCTGCCATGTGGGTGTGATGCCGGACAGGGAGGGGGTGCCCAGTGCATCGTCGAGTTGGTCAGGCGGCAGCGCGGCGAGCAGTACCTTTCCAAGCGAGGTCTGCACCGCCGGGAAACGGGTGCCGATCGAAACCGTGAGGGCTACCAATTTCGGGACGGCCACCCTCGAGATGTAGATGATGTCGGATCCGTCCAGCTGCGCAATCGAACTGGATTGCTGGGTCACGGCAACGAGATCCACGAGGTGTGGGCGGGCAATCTCCCAAAAGTTGCTCGATGCGACATAGGCGGCACCGAGTTCGAGGACGCGGGCAGTGAGGGAGAACTGGCCCTTGTCGGACCGCACGTAGCCGAGCTCCCCGAGAGTGATCAAGATGCGTCGAGTGGTCGGACGACTGAGTTCGCATCGGGCAGCAACCTCAGCCAGCGACAGAGATGGCTGGTAGCCGTCAAATGCCTTGATTACGGACAAGCCACGAGCGATCGCTTCGATGAAATCCGGACTCGCTGCCTCGCGCACTTAATCTCCTCGTCTCTGGTGACGGAGTTTTGCCGTAGCGACTTCGCTCGTGGTCCGCCCGCTCCGCCGTGTCCCCATCAGCTTATGCGTGAGCCGAGCGCTCGAGCGTCAGGGTATCGAATGTGGAGGCGACGAGATTTGCTGTACGGACTTTCGTCCGTTGGGTTGCGCATTTCCTTCGCCTCACCTGGACTGCCCCGTTAATTCGGTGGAAGAGAACGCATCCGATTCTGAGCGTCGCCAGGCGTGACTCTTGACACTCTCAGGATTGCCGTGCATTGTAAATTTGGATAACGGACGATTGACCGCCAGACGGACAATCGCTTTACCCGGGTTACGGCAACGACAGAGTTGCGCCACTCATGGGATGCCCCCGAATCTCGCGCTACGCCTTCGAGCACGGGCCTCGCTTTTCGCCTTGACGACGCCGAGTCCGACCGCCTCCTACTGACCATGAGGGCCAATTCGAAAGGAAATACACTCAATTGAGCTCTGAATCCGCAATCGGTCCGCGGCCGCCCCTGCCGCTCGACGGCATCGTCATCGCCGACTTCTCCCGGGTCCTCGCCGGCCCCTACGCCACCATGCTGCTCGCCGACATGGGCGCCGAAGTGATCAAAGTCGAAAGCCCCGGCGGTGACGACACCCGATCCTGGGTGCCCCCGGTCCGCCCCGACGGGGTCTCCACCTACTACGCGGCCATAAATCGGAACAAGAAGTCGATCGTCCTCGACTTCAAGGACCCCGACGACCTCGCCGTTGCCCACGCACTCGCCGCCCGCGCCGACATCGTCGTCGAAAACTTCAAGCCCGGCGGCCTGAAGCGGTTCGACCTCGAATACGACTCGGTCAAGGAACGCAACGAAACGGTGATCTACTGCTCGATCAGCGGATTCGGCTCCGCCGAGGGCGCCACGCTGCCCGGGTACGACCTGATCGTGCAGGCGATGTCGGGGTTGATGAGCCTGACCGGCGACCCGGACGGGCCCGCCTACCGCGCCGGGATCAGCGTCTTCGATGTGATGGCCGGTCTGCATTCGACGATCGGAATCCTTGCGGCCCTGCGGTACCGGTCGATGACCGGTAAGGGCCAGAACATCGAGACGAGCCTGCTCGCCTCGGCGATGAGCGGGCTGGTCAACCAGACCTCCGCCTACGTCGCCGGTGGGGTCACCCCGAACCGGATGGGCAACGCCCATCCGAGCCTGTTCCCCTACGAGCCGCTGCCGACCGCGGACAACGATCTGATCGTCACCGCCGGCAACGACGGCCAGTTCCGCAAGCTCGTCGAGGCCCTCGGCATTCCCGAACTGGCCGACGACGAACGTTTCGCCCGCAACGCCGACCGCACGCAGCGGCGGGAGGAACTGCGGCCGTTGCTCGTCGAACGGCTGAAAACCCAGTCGGCGGAGCACTGGTTCGCCAAACTCAACGAGGTCGGCGTCCCGAACGGGCCGATCAACACCATCGCCCAGGGCGTGCAGTACGCCGAGAAGCTCGGCCTGGCACCGATCGTGCAGGTCGGGCCGGCCGGGCAGACCGTGCCCGGGATGCGCAACCCGATCTCGTTCTCGGGAATCGAACCCCGCTATGACCTGGCCCCGCCCACCCTCGGCCAAGACACCGACGAGATCCGCTCCTGGCTGGCCGCCACGACAGCCGCAGCGTACGGAGAGAAATGACCACCACCGACCCCACCACACCCCGGTACCCAACCTCCCTGGGCACCTCCACCGCCACCGAGATCAACCTCCTCGGCCACGACCTGGCCGGTGACCTCATGGGCAAGGTCGGCTTCGGAGAACTCGCCTTCTGGCTGGTCGCGATGCGCCGACCCAGCCCCGGGGAACTGCGGGTCTTCGAATCCGTCCTCGTCGCCCTCGCCGACCACGGGTTCACCCCCACCGCCATCGCCGCCCGAGTGACCTACCTCAGCGCCCCCGATTCCCTGCAAGGGGCGATCGCCGCCGGTCTGCTCGGCGGCGGCTCCCGCTTCCTCGGCGTCACCGAGGACTGCGGACAGTTCCTGCACACCGCCCTCGACACGCACGAAGGACCGCTGCCGACCACCGAGGAGGAGTGGGACCAGATGGCGCTCGATGCCATCGCCCGCCAGAAGAAGCTCGGCAAACACGTTCCCGGCCTGGGCCATCCCAACCACAAGGACGGCGACCCCCGCACCCCCGTGCTGATCGGGATCGCCACCGAGGAAGGGCTGCGCGGCCCGCACCTGCAACTGTTCGAAGCGATCGGCCGGATGAGTGAACGCGGCGTCGGACGCGCTCTGCCGCTCAACGGCGCCGGGGTGTGCGGGGCCGCCCTGGCCGATCTCGGCCTGCCGGTCGAACTGCTCCGCGGCTTCGCCCTGCTCGCCCGGTGCGCCGGGTTGCTCGGCCAGATCGCCGAAGAACGCCGCAACCCGATCGCCCACGACATCTACATGAGCGTCGACCGCAACGCGGTCTACGTCGACCCCGACACCACCGCCGATCCGGCCCACTGACCACCCCCTACTCGAGATCGAAATCAAGGAGACGACGATGGCCTTCGTCAACGAGGACAACATCACCGACCTCGCCATCAAACGGTGGTCCACCGCCCGGTCCCCGCGGGTGGCCGAGTTGATGACGGCGCTGGTGCGACACATCCACGACTACGCCCGCGAAGTGGAGCTGACCTCCGACGAGTGGATGGCGGCCATCGAATGGCTCACCGCCACCGGGCAGATCAGCAACGACAAACGGCAGGAGTTCATCTTGGCCTCGGACGTGGTCGGGCTGAGCATGCTGGTGGTGCAGATGAACAACCGGTTCGCCGAACAGGCCACCCCGGCCACCGTCCTCGGCCCGTTCCACATCGACGGATCCCCGCCGGCCCCGTTCGGCTTCGACATGTCCGAGGGCATCGCGGGCACCCCGCTGTTCATCACCGGGAAGGTCACCGACACCACCGGAACCCCGATCCCCGCCGCCGTCCTCGATGTGTGGCAGGCCGACGCCTCGGGCACCTACGAAGCGCAGATGCCCGCGATCGACGAAGCCCGACTGCGGGCGAAGTACCAGGCCCGCGAAGACGGCACCTACTGCGTGCGCACCATCGCCCCGCTCGGCTACACCATCCCGATGGACGGCCCGGTCGGCAAACTCATCGAGCGAACTGAGATCAGTGAGTACCGGCCCGCGCACGTGCACTTCATGTTCGACGAGACCGGATACAAGAAGCTGATCACCCACCTATTCCAGAAGGACACCGACTACCTCGACAGCGACGTCGTCTTCGGCGTCAAGGACGCGTTGATCGTGCCCTTCATCGAGCATGCCCCCGGTCCGAGCCCCGACGGCGGCGTCATGGACCAACCCTTTGTCCTCGCCCACTACGACTTCGTTCTCCAGCCCGAGGACTGACCCGAAACTACTGACCAGTTTGCGTGTTCACCTGACAGGAGAAGTGCGCGCGCGTATAGCCGAAAAGATTGATACACAGCTAAATACGTGAAAGTCCATTCAAGGAGGAAAACCATGACCATCCCCGCCGGTACCGATGTTCCGTTCAACTACAGCCCCTACATTCCCTACGATCCCACTGTGAACGGCGTGTACAACGGGTATATCAGCACCCCCGCAGCCGACGGCGTTCAACCGTTGGAGTTCACCGGGTGGCGTGACGAGATGATGTCGTGGCACGACAACTGTTATCTCCATGCGGGCTTGAACCCGACCTACCTATACCGAATCAAGGGACCCGACGCACTGAAGATGTTGTCCGACAATTTCGTCAACACCTTCAAGAACTTCCCTGTAGGTAAGGGCAAGCACGGCATCATGGTCAACTCCGAAGGTCTGATCACCGCGCACGGCATGTTGCTGCACGTCGATGACGACGAATATCTCGGATTCTACCTCCATAACCGTCCCGAAATCGCACTCGCGGCGGGTAATTACGACGCCGAAGGCACCGATCTTACGGGGCAGTACTTCAACTACCAGCTCGGTGGGCCACGGTCTCTCGAGGTGGTCGAGGCCGCCGCTCGGGAAGATCTGCACGATCTCCCCTTCATCCACTTCCGCAGCGCCGAAATCGCCGGTGTGCCAGTTCGGATTCTACGGATCGGAATGGCCGGCTCGCTCGCGTACGAAGTGCATGGCGCCACAGAACATGCACTGACGGTGTACTCGGCCCTCCTGGAAGCCGGACAGCGATTCGACATCCGGAGACTGGGACGACACGCATACTGGAATGCGCATACCGAGAACGGCTTTCCCCAGTACAGCATTCACTTTCCGGCCGCGCCCGCCGACGACATCAACGGCGAACCCGCACCACCACTCGAGTTGGACTCGTACTTCCGGTATACCGGAAGCATGGGGCCTGACAAGGCGCTGCGATACGTCAACCCCGTGGAGGTCGGCTGGGGAGGGATGATCAACTTCGACCACGAGTTCGTCGGAAAGGCAGCTTTGCAGAAGATCAAGGCCAACCCTTCCCGGAAGATGGTGACCCTCGAGTGGAACGCCGAGGATATCCTCGACATCCACCGGTCCGAGTTGCACGACGGCGAACCCTATGCCGCCATGGACGGCCCCGAGGACTTCTCCTTTCACGCCGGCGCAGAGTATCTGGCAGACAAGGTTCTCGTCGCGGACCGACTGGTCGGCGTCAGCACCGGACGCATACACAGCTGGTATTACCGGAAGATGCTGTCTCTCTGCACTATCGACGTCGACATCGCCGAAGGCGCGGAGGTGACGGTGGTGTGGGGCGATCCGGGAACTCGACAGAAGACCATCCGCGCCGTTGTCGCCCGATACCCGTATTTCAACGGGAACCGCAACGAGAAAATCGATGTTGCGGACATCCCTAAACTCGTTACCGCGCGCTGATTCGCTAAAAGCCCAGTTCCGAATAGCCGCTTGTCCCATCTCCATGCCGGAGGGTTTCATGAATTCCGTTAATACGTCGCAGGTGCCGTATATGTTGGCGATGGATGATCTGGATCCAGGGGAGCTGCGGGCCAGTTTCGGGGGCTTCCCGTCCGGAGTCGCCGCGTTGTGCGCATACGTCGACGAGCAACCCGTCGGTCTGGTCGCCACGTCGTTCACGGTCGGGGTGTCGTTCGAGCCTCCGCTCGTTCTGTTCTCGATCCAACACACCTCCCGCACGTGGCTGCGGTTGCGTGCGGCGCCCCGGTTGGGAGTCTCCATTCTCGGAAGGGGACAGGCAGATGCGTGCCTGCAGCTCGCATCCCGCACCCGTGACCGGTTCGAGGGTCTCGAGCTGGCCCGGACCGAGTCGGATTCGATCCTGCTCGGCGGTGCGTCGATGTGGATGGAATGCGAGAGGCACAGTGAGTTCACCGCCGGTGATCACGATGTCGTTGTTCTCGCGGTCACGGGCATCGCGGCGGCCGAGGACACCGCCCCGCTGATCTACCACCAATCCGGTCTCCATCCCCTCGAGACCGCGACCGGGAAGCGGTCTCGGCCGTGACGGTCCCGACCACTCGCCGTATCCCGGTCGCGGTAGAACCGCCCGGCACCCTCCCCCGCGCCCTCGGCGGAGACCACACCGATTCGGGGACAATGCGGATCCGGGCATCGGACCTGCGACAGGCGCAACAGCACACCCACCGTCTACGTCGTCACGAGACGCAGGCAAGGCGTGACCCGGGGGCTCTGACCGTGCTCCTCGACGTGGAGGTCGTCATCGCCCCCATCGCACGTCAGGCGAGGGCGACACAGTCGCTACTGTCCGACCGCGAGCGCATCTCGGAATCCTCGTCGACGATTCGCTACATCGGTACACCAGAAGGCTTGGCGACCCTCATCGCCGACATCCACGCGGCGAAGGTCGCCGACGGGGTCACGCTGATACCGCTCGACGACCACGACAGCACGCGGCTGATCACAGACCGCGTACTACCACTCCTCGATTCTTGACGATCCCCTTCCGGCGAACAACCGGACCGGCGCTGCGACGACGGGTCTCGATTACGGACGCGGAACTGCTCTTCGAACAGGTCAGAAGATGCTCAGGGATGTTCCGTGGTGCAGAAAGAGAGGGACACTTGCACGAAACAATCGCCCCCCACCACAGTGAGAATGCCGTGGGACCCGCCCAAACTCGGCAGTGTGGGCAGCACCTGCAGATGTGTTGAAGCCGACGCTTGCCCTCCTCGATTCGGCACCGCACTCGCGATGTCGACGGGATCGTCAACGTGACACTGCCGAACTCACAATTGACGATCTATCCCGACTCCGGACACGGCCGGGTCTTCCAGTGCTACCGGCAGTTCGTTCCTGAAGTTCTCCAGTTCCTTGCCCAGCCCTGAGTCCGGAAAAGGTCGATGAAGTATCCAGACTGGGAGGTATTTAGATGACCCTGGATACGTCCATCATCCTCGCAGCGAGAACTCACGGCGGGCCCAGAACCGTATTGGTTCGGGCACGCGAACGAGTGAGGCGCCCAGGAGGTCCATGCTACTGCTCGGACCAGCCACGCTCGCATCGCTCTCACCCTGAATCCTGTTGGGCTACGTGATGAACTGCAGGACATCGAGTCTCCTGCACCTCGATGGTTGGCTCGAGTCGCCTGCCCATACCAGGGTACGTTTACTTGCCTACTAGTACCCCTCCTTGTACCCTATGGGTGATCGCAATCACAGAGGTCCCACACCCAGTGCTTACGCACACTTCGGCCTTCCTGGAGCGCCGGGTGTGCATCGAGTTGGTGTTTCGAGTGAAGGTAGGAAGCCTGAAATGAGTCAGATCAGCATCGACCTCAAGGTGGAGGTGCCGATGCGCGACGGCACGATTTTGAGGGCCGATGTCTATCGGCCGACGGCTCCGGGTACGTATCCGGTGCTGATCCAGCGCACGCCGTACGACAGGACGGGACCGTTGAACGTTCTCCTGTTCGACACCTTGACCGCGGTGAAGCGTGGCTACATCGTCGTGCAGCAGGACACCCGTGGCCGATTCGATTCCGACGGAGAGTGGCTGCCCTGGGCCTACGAGCAGCAGGACGGGTACGACACCGTCGTCTGGGCGAGCCGCCTTCCCGGCAGCAACGGCAAGGTCGGCATGTTCGGCGGAAGCTATACCGGTCAGACTCAATGGGCCGCAGCCCTCACTCAACCGCCAGGTCTGGCGGCCATAGCACCGCAGATCACCTGGAGCGACCCCGCCGATGGCCTCATGTTCCGCGGCGGCGCAACCGAACTGGGGCTCAACGCGTGGTGGACGCTCGCCCAGACTTTGCCGCAGTTGCCTAAGGTCATCGATGACCCCGACGAGCTCCTCGCCGCGATGGCTACCACCGTCGAGGATTACGACTCACTTGCCACCAACAGCTACTGGGAGCTCCCGGCGGCGCCGCTCCCGGCCCTTACCCGGGCCGGCCTGCCCGACATCGGCGTCCAACGAGGTCTGCACGATCCCGAAACCACCGAGGAATGCCGTGTTGCCGGCCACCACGACCAGGTGTCTGTGCCGAGCTTGAACATCGGCGGTTGGTACGACGTCTTCCAACAGGGAACACTCGACAACTACATCGCGATGCGCGCACGCGGTGTGCCGACCCGTCTCGTGGTCGGCCCATGGCCGCACGTGAATGCATTCACCTTCGGACAGATCGGCGACGTCAACTTCGGGTTACTGTCGGAGGTTGCGCCCGGAGCAAGAACCATGACCGACTATCAACTCGATTGGTTCGAGAACTACCTTCAGGACGGGTCGAACACCAGCGATTCGAGTGCGCCAGTGCAACTGTTCGTCATGGGAATCGACCAATGGCGCGCCGAGGAAGATTGGCCGCTCGAGCGCGCGGTCTCCACACCTCTGTATCTCCACGGAGACGGCAGCCTCTCCTTCGACCAGCCTACCGACGAGCAATCGCACAGCGACTTCACGTACGACCCCGCCGATCCGGTTCCGACGTGCGGCGGCAACCTCGTGATGTCCACTCAGTTCCCGGCCGGACCGAAAGACCAGGCAACCGTCGAAAGTCGCCCAGACGTATTGGTGTTCTCGACTCCCGTGCTGTCGGAAGACCTCGAAATCACAGGCAAGGTGACAGCCGAACTCTTCGCCGCCACCGACGGGCCGACGACCGATTGGGTGGTCAAACTCTGCGATGTCGACGAAAATGGCGTCTCCTACAACATCGTCGACGGGATCAGCCGTGTGACGACCGAGGCAGACCGCGTCGACAAGGCCGACATCAATCTATGGTCGACCAGCATCGTCATCAAGGCCGGCCATCGTCTCCGAGTGCAGATCAGCTCCAGCAACTTCCCCCGCTGGGACCGCAACCCCAACACCGACGCGGAAGTCGACGACCCCAGCAAATTCCGCGTCGCACAGCAGAGCATTCACCACAATGCGCTCCGCCCGTCTCACCTCGTCCTCCCTGTCGTCACCCACTAGAGAAGCCAGCGCCAAGAAGGATGACGGCCGGGCCGGCAGCCCACACCTGCCACAAGGAAACCCGCGGCTGCGCCGGCCGTCTCTCCGGCGTTGCACGCCCCACAGTGTTCTGGCGCGATACCGCTCGGTACTCGGAGTCGAGATCGATGGATACGGCGGGGCGGAGGCGGGGGCGTATTGCGAGGTCCGCTTACACGGTAACCGACCGGCATCCCGGGTCGTAGAGGATAGCAACGAGTTGCTCAGAGAATCGCAGGCGGCTCTTTCTCAGAGAAGGACCCGGCCGTCTGCCCTCGCAACTGCCCGATAGTGTCCTGGAAGCACACGGCTTCGACCGATTCAGCGCAGCCCGCGCGATGGACCTGTGTCAGGGACTCGGTTGATCAACGGCGCTGTCGGTGTGTCCCGCACTGGGGCGGTGTCGGAGAACAAATATTGACGGCAACGTCGCGCCTGTCGATGGAGGAGGAATTACATCCATGATCGAGCTGAGGCTTCTGCGCTACCTGGTCGCGGTGGCCGACGCCGGCACGCTGGCCGCTGCGGCACGCGACGTACATGTCACTCAGCCCTCGTTGTCACGGCAATTGCGGGCGCTCGAGCAACGGCTGGGCTTTGCGGTCTTCGACCGGTCCGGCATGCGGCTCACCCTTACTCCGGCCGGACGCAGCTTCGTGCACGAAGCGCGTGACCTCCTACGCTCGGCACAAGAGACCGAGGCAGCAGCACAGCGACTGGCATCAGGAATCCCGAAGAAGATCACCATCTCCGCGCCGATGACAACAATCACCGACATGCTCGCACCCTTCATGGCCCAGAATCTGACCGACCGAGATCCCCATATCGAGTTTCTGCCGGTTCTGCCCGCCGAGGGTTTCACGCCCCTCGAATCTGGTGCCGACATCGCCATCGCCAGCGCCCCACCGCTGGAACGGTATACGACACAACTACTCGGTCAGATTCCACTCTTCGCTCAGTTCCGGGCCGGGCATCCGTGGTCGACACGTTCGCAGATCCACGTCCGCGAACTCGCCCAACAACCATTGGTGCTTCTGACGCACGCTCATCGCACCCGAAACCTGCTCGACACCCTGATGAACGATGCAGATGCCACGTACCTGTCGTACGTCGAATGCCATGTACCGAAGGCCGCGCAGGCCCTGGCCGCCGCAGGCCGCGGGGTGGTTGTACTGACGGATCTACCCGTATTCGACCTGGTGGCGGCACCGCTTTATAACGACAACGGCGCAATCAAGGTCCGGATTCACGCCGCCTGGGAGCGTAATCACTACGCGGCACATGATATTGGACGGCTGGCACAATTGATCCGCGATCATTACACGGCTCGGCTGACCGCCACCTCCAGGATCGGCCGCAGTGCCGCCCCGTGACGTCGCCTGCCCGTCACGGGCGTGAGGGCCGTCGCTCGTGTTGTGCCCGCCGGAGATGACCGGGAAGGTAGCGGAGCAGCGCGAATTCGGCGAACGCGCCCGGCGCGGGACCCATCACCCGATCATCGACGGTGGACGCCGTGACACCGGGACCGACGGCCTCGACCACTCCGGCGAGCTCCGAGGCCCGCGATGTATTCGTTTCCGGGCCGTGAACTGGGGTTGTATGTGCCGGTGAGCATGCACATGTCGGCCCGGTTGACGCCTGCGGCATGGATGCGGACACGGATCTGTCCCGGAGAGTGAGGAGTGGAATCTGTGGCACGCACCTGCCAGTCGGCTGCGGTGCCCCCGGTCAGTACGGCCATGGTGATCGTGACCCTTTCGCTACGTCTCCTATGGATCGAGGCCGGTGGCCGACGACGACGGTGAGGGCGGGCGCATGTATCTCCGCCGCCAGCGAATGGAAATGGTGGGTGCCGGCCGGGCTGAGCGAGCCCCCACCCTTCCAACTGTGGTCCGTACGTACTGTGGTCAGTACATGGCCCTGCCGCCGCTGATGTCGAAGGTTGTCGCGGTGCTGAACGAGCACGCCGGCGACGACAGCCAGGCCACTAACTCGGCCACCTCGTCGACCTCTACGAACCGTCCCATCGGTACCCGCGCCAGCAGCCGGTTGACGTGTTCTTCTCGGCTTTCCGTACCGCGCTCACCGAAGATCGCGGTGTCGGCCGGGCCGGGGGTGACGCAGTTGACGAGGACGCCCTCGGTGGCGAGTTCCTTCCCGAGACTCTTGGTGAGGGAGATGACGGCCGCTTTCGACGCCGCATACGACGCAGCCTCGGGGTTACCCTCCTTGCCAGCGATCGAGGCTATGTTGACGATCCTGCCCCAGCCCCGCTCGCGCATACCCGGCAGGAGGGCCTGAGTGCATTGGAGCGTTCCGGTGACGTTCACCTCGAATGTGCGCTGCCATTCCTTGATCGGCAGCTCGGCGGTGGGCCCTCGCCATCCCAGAATTCCCGCATTATTGACCAAAACCCCGGGACTGCCGAGCTTTTCGAGAGTCCGATCTGTTGCCTCTTCGACACTGGCAGGGTCCGTGATGTCGACGACACACCACTCGATCCGGCCGGACGCGTCGGCCCCTAGTTCGGCCGCCGCCCTGTTCAGTTCGTCGGCGACGACGTCCCACATGGCCACGTCGTATCCGACACTGGCCAGTTTCTTGGTGACTGCATATCCGATGCCCCGGGCGGCGCCGGTGACCACAGCCCGGCGGGTCGCATCGACCGGTTGCGGCTGTGGCGTCATTTCGTGACTCCCAGACGTCGGATCGGGTCGGTGCCGTCCCAGCCGATCGAGGCTTCCTCGATAGTCTTGAAGTACTCGGCCTTCCCGCCTGTGGTCTCCGACAGCTCGATCGTTCCGCCCGGGACGTCGGGGTGAACGTAATAGGCGAATCGACCCCGCGTGCCCATGCGGCCGGCATGCCCCTCGACGTACCCGGCCGCGAGGAATTCTTTGGCGTGAAGGTCGAACTCCGTGGTCCAGTAGGCGATGTGCTGGGCCCCTTCGCCGCTTTCGTTGAGGAAGTCGCGGTACAGCGACGGTGCGTCGTTGCGCTGCTGGATCAGCTCGATCTGGATGGAACCCGAATTGGCAATGGCGATAGACAGTTGTGGCAGCGTCGCGAGCGCCTCACCGTAGTAGCTGAACTCGGTGACGCCGACGTTCTCCTTGTAGAACCACGGACCCACCTTCATCTTGCCGCTCCAATGCGCCATTGCCTTCTCGATGTCGCGTACGACATATCCCACCTGGCGGGCACCGCCGAACAACGTACTCATGACATTCTCCTTTGATTTCAGTGGTCGATGGATCTGGGAACCGAAGCCCGCCGGGGTTTGACCGCGTCACCCCCCGGCCGTGCCTGCGGTCAGCCCAACCGGTCCGGGGCTTGGGGGACGCTCGTCCAGGACTCCGGGTCGTGCCCGACCATGACCTGGGTTCCCGAGTCGCGCATCGCACGGATGCGATGCAGAACGTCGAGTGTTTGCTCCGGATCGGCCAGGATTCCCGGAAGGTGGAAGTCGTCGAGCGTTCGGTCGAGGTAGCATGCGTCACCGCACAGGAGGTATCGACCGCGGTCGGTGTTGACCAGCAGGGACTGATGGCCGGGGGTGTGACCGTAGGTCGGCACGCACAGCACCGACCCGTCCCCGAAGACGTCGAACTCGCCGTCGAGCAGACGGACCGGTTGTCCGGTGTCGAAATCGACCTGCCGGTATGCCATCCGGTCGCCGGGTTGCTGCACCGCGTGCTTCCATTCGAGGCTTTGCACGAGCACCTCGGCGTTGGGGAGAAGCGCGTTGCCGCCACAGTGGTCGTGGTGCAGGTGCGAGTTGACGACGAAGCTGATGGCGTCGGGGTCGAAGCCCGCGGTGGTCAGCCGACTGGAAATCTGCGCCTGCGGTGAGAAGTGGAACGTCCGATCGTTCTTGGCATTGGCGGTGACGTAATTGTCGTAGTCGCTGAGCAGCAGCGGGTTGAGTCCGGTGTCGAAGACGACCTGCCCCCGCGGGTGGACGATCAAATACGAACCCATGGGGACCCGGATGACACCGGGTTCGTCCTGACGGAGGAAGTTGAACGGGATGGTGATTTCTCCGCAGGTCATTGCGTAGAGAGAGACGGACATGGCGTTCCTAGACTGTGGTGTGGTCGGTGGACGGCGCACTGTGCGCCCGTAACTCGTTCAGCTGCCGGGTGCCGGCGCCAGTGCGGCGGGACAATACGGTCGCGGCGACGACGGCGAGGACCACATACGCCAGCTGGTAGCCGATGACCGACCAGATCGTGCCGGTGCTGGTCAGCAGGAACTGAGAGATCATCGGGATACCGGAAATGAGTACGACGGCCGTGATCTGATAACTCAGCGAAATGGCCGTGTACCGGACATGGGCGGGGAAGGATTCGGCCAGGAACCCGGCGATGATCGCATACGCGAAGCAGAGCGGAATGATCAGGGTGGCCAGTCCGATCCCGGCGAGCCAGGTGTTCGCGGTGCCCACCATCAGGTATGCGAAGGGGGTGAGCGGAACTGCGGCGAACATGCAGGCCTGAAAGACCCTGATCGGCTCGAACCGGTTGGCCAGGACGGCCCCGAACGGTTGGACGACGAACTGGACGATGGACATGATGAGGATGGCGGTGAGCATGGACTGACGGCTCATCCCGAGATCGGTGGTGGCCCAGTTCAAGCCGAAGACGTGGGCGAACGTGCCGGCGCTGTTGGTTGCCGCACCGGCGGCCGCTCCCAACAGGATCAGTAGTGGCATCTTGCGGATGACCTCGGCGACCGGAAGCTTCACGGTCGCCTTGTCTTTGACTGCCTTGACGAAGTCGGGTGATTCGGCGATGCCGCTGCGGATGACGAGTCCGATGACGACCAGGATTCCCGAGGCGAGGAACGGCAGGCGCCATCCCCATGCCTCGAACTGCTCCATCGGGAGGAGTCCGACCAGGAGGAACGCCACGGCTGCCATGATGTTGCCCGCCGGGGCGCCCTGCTGGGCCCAGGCGCCCGCTGAGACCCTGCGATTGCTCTGGGCGTGTTCCGACGCGATCAGCACTGCGCCGCCCCACTCGCCACCGACCGCGATTCCCTGCACAACACGCAGGGTGACCAACGCGATCGGCGCGGCGATGCCGATGGTGGCGTAGGTGGGGAGGAGTCCGATGCCGACGGTGGCGATTCCCATCATGAGAAGGGTGGCCACCAGGGATTTCTTCCGGCCGATGCGGTCACCGAGATGCCCGAAGATCACTCCACCGAGTGGGCGGGCGAGATAGCCGACGCCGAAGGTCGCAAACGAGGCGAGGACACCCGCCGTCGGGTTCAGGTCGGGGAAGAAGACCTTCCCGAGGATCAAAGCGCTGGCGGTGCCGTAGATGAAGAAGTCGTACCACTCGACGCTGGTTCCGAAGAACGCGGCGAACCCGGCTCTTCTCGCCTGTGATGGTGCTGTCATTTTTGTCTCCGATGACGTGACTTATGAATAAATGTGGGAAGTCCGAGAGGTCGACCGCGGGGCGGGTAAAGTGTTCGATCGTGGCTGCCCGTCCCCTCACAATGGGCGCCGGATCGTGTCGAAAGGCGTCCTCAGGCGGGCGTCGGACGCAGCTTGGCCGCGGTGTCGTTGGTGATCTGCTCCACGTGCAATTGCTCGGCTACCCGCTCGAGTGAGTGCGCCCGCGCCCGGGCATAGAGGTCCTGCGGATCGTGAATCCGGGAGCCGATGACCCCCTCCATCCATGCCTTGTCCCGAGTGACCCCACCACCGGTGGCGTTGACCCGACCTTCGCCGGTGAGATTCGATGAGAAGATTCCCGCCGCGGACAGTGGCAGGAAGTCTTCGTAGACGATCGGTTCGGCGTCCACCCAGCCGCCGGCCAGGAGATCGGCAAGGTCGGAGGGTGCGTCCCCCTCGGCACCCGGTCGTACCCGGAAGGTGAAGTACGCCAGATCCTGCAGGGCGAGTTCGCGTTCCGTGTCGGGCAGGAGCTCTCGCCAGAAGGTGGCCGCAAGCTCGTCTTGCGCTTCGGCGGGTTGGTCGGCGACCGAGCGGATCTGCCGGCACAGCCTTTCGTAGCGTTCGAGGCCCTTGGGGGTCAGTGCGATGCCCCGTGCCTCGACCTCGCCGAACCGGACCTTGAGGTGACCGTCGGTCACCTCCCCGTCCGCCTCCCGGAACCGGCGGGGTTCACCGAGGGCGCGGAACGACGTTTGCCGCAGGAGCACCTCCGGTCCCTCCCAGCGGGGCGGGCCCTGGATCTTGTCGATCATCCCGATGCCCCGGTCCTGCATCCGCAGGTACAGCTGGTCGATGTCGAGGACGCGGGGGGTGAGGTGGTTGATGTGAGTGCTGCGGACGCCGCCGATATCGGCGGCCACACTCGAGACCTGCTCGAGCTCCTCATACCAGCGGCGATCGACCGGCTCCGAGCTCAGAGCGAAGCAGTGCACCGCCAGCCGAACGAACTCGTCGGCATTCTCGCCATCGAGGCCGCCCTGCACCTCGGACTGCCGAGCGAGTTCCAGCAGCTCGGCGGGGATCAGGGTGCGGCTGTCGAGGAATTCACGCAAGCGCCGTTCGAGGTCCTCGTCGAAGAATCGTCGATCCTCGGGGACGAGCATCGAGGTGAAGACCCGGAAGGGATTCCGCGCGAGTTCGTCTCCGTCGATCGGGCGGAACGCCGTCGAGACGACCGGGATCGCAGACGGGTAGGCGTCGCGGAGATCGTAGAAGCCCACCGGATACATCCCGAATCCGGCGAACAACTGCGCCACCTGCGCCAGCTCGCGTGGCGTTCCGACACGGATGGCTCCGTGCCGCTCGGCCGTGACCCGGTCGATGGTGCCCAGCCGTTGCGCATCGGCGCCCCGGGAACCGAGCACCTCGGCGTTGATCTCCTCGCACACCTCGACCAGCGTCCGATAAGCTGGCACTTCCGTGCCATACATGATCGAAAGAGATTGCGCGAAAAGCGCTCTCAGCTCACCCTGGGTAACAGTGGTCACCGGAGTTCCTCCTCTGTGGATGGGGCGCCGGACTCGTCGGTGATAGCCACGGACAGATGATCGGCGAGGAATGCGGTCAGTGTCTCCGTCTGACGCGCATCAGGAGTGCGGTGCGGCCCGGGTACGGCCATCAGCTGTTTGTCGGCCGAGCCCAGGGCGTCGAACAGATTCACCAGACCCGCGCGGTCGAAGATCTCATCGTCCCACCGGACATAGTGCAAGGCCGGAAGTGAGAGTGTCGCCGCATCAGCGATCAGGCGGGGTCCGGTGTTGTTGTTCGTCCCCCACATGCCCAGGACCGCAGCACTGAACGTCGCGCCTTCGGCCGCCAGCAGCGGGATTCCGTACAGAGACCCCATCGATAGGCCGAAGTAGCCGATCGGAACGTCTGGAAGGAGCTCGCGTGCGTGTGTCAACGCTGCCCGCCAGTCCTCGACCATGACGTCGATCCTCGGGTCGGTATGCCAGAGCTTCTGCCAGTCCGGTTTCACCGCGTCCGGATCACGGCCACCGTCTTGCCGGCGGTCCCCGTGTACGGGTCCGTCGATCGCCAGACTTGCCAACCGGTGCCGGTGAGCGAACCCGCGTGCGAGGACGCGGGTGCGCTCGTCGGCCCGGTGACCGTAGCCACCGTGTCCGATCAGCACCAGACCCCCGGGCGCCGCGTCGGTGGGAATCCACAGGGACGCCCGGATCACGGTTCCGTTGCCGCCGGCGGTGAAGTCGGTGCACACGGGATCCGACGATTCAGCTGCTACCGATTCGACGGAACTCGCGCTCAGCGGGAAGGTCATGACAAGATCTAGTTGAGGGTCGGGTCGACGAACATCGCCTTCGGGCGGCTACCGGCCAGTACCGCGATGAGGATGTTCTCCTCGTCCGGGGTGCCTTCGGTGATGTTCACGAAGCGGCGGGGCAGGTAGGCGGGCACCGCGATGCAGTCCAGTGGGCCGAGGTCGATGGAGTGCTCTTCCTTGCTGCCGAAGATGATCTTCCAGCGGCCGTTGACGGGGATGAAGGTCTCGTTCCCGTCGTGGACGTGCAGCGAGGGTCCGTTGCCCGGCTTGACCTGGACGTAGGTGATGTTGAAGCCCTCCTCGATCGGGATGGCCGGCAGCGAATCGCCCGCGTTGTTGACCTCGAGGCCCGGCCCGAGGACCGTGAAGATCTTCTTTGCGTTCCCGTCCCGACCGTTGTCCGGGTACCGCTCCGGGTTGTACTGCAGTTCGTCGAATCGAGCCACCCGCTCGAGGACGTCTTCGAGTGGTACGTCACGAGGCTCGAGGTGCACAGTCATGGTTTTCCCTTCCCTGATTGGAGTGACGCTTTACGGACCACGATCGAGGGTGTGTCCTGCGTCATGTCCAACGTAGGGATCCACTACGTTGCCGTCCAATACTTGTTAGGCCACAAAACTATGCCTGCAAGGCAACACCGAACCCACCGCCCGGAGTCCGGGTTACACGCCGCATCTTCCGGTAGGCCGGGAAGTGGGACATCGCAGTGGGGCTTCGTCGCGGCGGTGGAGGTGACGTCTGGCTGAACAAGTACCGAGACCGCCTGTGTTGCCGCGGGGATACCGCAACGCAGTGAACGAACGCGATCTCATTCCTTGAGGCCCATGCGCATTCTCGGGACGTGTGCAGTCGAGTAGTGATCACGTCAATACACGTCTCTGGCCTTCACCGAGGCATTGGTCGAATCCGGGATCGCCGGATCCATCGGAAGTGTCGGGGACGCCCTCATGTCCCTTGACACTCGATAACGCGCTGATGGAATCGACCATAGGGCTCTACAAGACCGAGCTCATCGACCGGGAGTGGACATGGGCCGGACGGGCCGCGGTGGAGCGGGAGACAGCCGAGTGGGTCCGCTGGTTCAACGCGGACCGATTGCATTCGTCGATCGACTACCTCCCGCCGGTCGACTACGAGACGCGCTACCGTGAAAAGCGCCCCACCGTCGCCTCGATCCTTGAGGTGGCCTGAACGAAGTCTCCACTCGATCCAGGATGCTTCTATATCCGTCAAGTCATGCTGGGGCCGGGTATGCAGCGGTCAGTGTTCGGAACAGTTGCCGAAGAATGTACCTCTTCAGGCAGCGCATGATCTCCTTGGTCGTGCGACCCTCGCGGCGGCGCCGGGCAACATACGCGCGGGTGTCGGGGTGGGTGCGCATCCGGACGAGGACGATGGTGGTCAGCGCCCGGTTCAGTCGTCGATCTCCTCCACGATTGAGTCTGTGACGCATCGTGTTCCCCGACGACGCCGGTATCGGGCAGGTCCCGGCGAGGGCTGCGAACGCGGCTTCGGAACGGACACGGCCCGGATGAGACCAGGCGATGAGCACGGAGGCCGCGACCACCGATCCGACGCCGGGTAACTCAGGCAGTTCCGGTGCGACCGAGCCCACGGCAGAGTCGAGTGCCTTCCTGTTGTCGATCAACTCGGCATCCAGGGCGCGGATTCGCTTCGCCAGCCGGACCGCCTCCTGCCGGCACGTGTGCATGGTGACGTCCTCCGATCGGGAACGCCCGGTAGATATCGCATCAATCTGTTTGCGCGTCAGAGCTTTGCGCGCATCGATACCGAGGTCGGTGATCCGGAGCAGGGCGGTGAGCGCATTGACTGCTCGGGTCCGCTCGCCGGCCATTTGTTCTCTGGCCACGACCAGGACCCGAAGCGCGGCGCGGGGACCCTCGGCGCGTGGCCAGCGGAGCCGGGAGATGTCGACCGCGAGCACCGACCGGGCGATCCGGACGGCGTCGAGTGAGTCGGTCTTGCCGATTCCGCGGCGGTGCGCGGCTGGCATCGCGGCGGGTTCGACGACGGCCAATCCGGAACCGAGGACCCGCTCGGCGCGACCGGCTCCGTAGGAACCGACGCCTTCGATGACCACCAGAGTCGCGTGCTCACCCACGCGACGACTGATCCATGTCACCGCTCGCTCGAGCCCGGATGGGTTCGTAGGAAACATTGATTGGTCGACGACTGCACCGGTCGCGGCGGTGACAACCGACAGTGAGTGGGTAGCGGCGTGGGTATCGACCCCGATGACGAACTCGTACTGATCTGCAACGATAGGCATTGCGACGGATCTCCTTCCCAAAGGGTGACGTCGTGTCGGCGTCGGCCCGGGAAGAACACTTCGAGGCAGGCCTGTAACGGGCCACGACCCGCGCACACGGGTCGGGCAGGCTTCTGATCAAGCCACCGAAGCGAGACCGGGTCGGCGTCGCCGTCTCGACCGAGTGGACAGATCCTGGAAAGTGCACCCCGAAAGGGCCATGCGGTTCAGGGGTCACACCCAGTCGCGACGACGACACCGATCCTGCCAGCCAGCCCCGGGCCAGCCACTACAAACACTTACAGACGGTTCACAACCGCACCTGGGGGCCCGGGCCAGGGAGGAAGGCTGGTCAGGCTTCGCCGGGCGCGCACCGCAATTTCCCGCCTGTAGTGCTGCGCGAGGCTCGTCGGTCACAAAACTGGGAGGCAAAGCGCTCACGTAAACCTTGCAGCGGTGCCACACGATATCGCCGTGAGTACAGAGTCCGAATACACCAAGTATGTACGTTCGGCGCATCGACTCGCTCTTTGAGTTCGGTAGCGTCGCACCGCCTCATCGAGGCGGTGACTGTAGTGCGCGGCTGCGAGTCCGAAGGCCGCATGTATGTGCTGGGCTGATGGGCCGCCGATCGGCGCCCACAGTACGGCGAAGTCGAGGATGTCGTGATCGGCAGCGGCTCCGTCGGCAGCCCAGGGGCGCCCAGCCGTGCTCGCGTGGCGTGGTGGTCTCGGGAGTGCGTTGTTGTTGCTCATGCCAACGTGTCTCACTAGACGGTTTGTTGTTGGTCGCTTTCCTGGACAGCCTCCATACGCCTACGCGACGCGATCGAAGATTCGCTTGATCCGACGTCGCATCATTATGGAAACGAGTTGGCCGACTAATTCTCTTTCATCAGGCGCCAATTCACGAGTTCGCCGCGCCGCGCCGATGATCTCGATGCAACGAACGTGGAGACGCTCGGACGACATGCCGAACTCCACCAACGTTCTGTCTGCCGGCGGCCACCCATATGGCGCCCACATGACGACGAACTGTGCGATTTGCCGATCAGTCCTGTCCATGACTTCTCCTCCACGGAATTGCCGCCACGATCCGTGGCGGTAGACAGTTTCGGTGCTATCAGGGCGAATCACTTGTCTGATATTGGGACACGGGACTCACCGGTGGATGATGCACTGCTAGAGCCACCTGCGGGACATCCGGTTTGCCACCGTCATGTGTGGAAGCGCGAGCTGCGGACAGTGCAACCGGGAAAGATTTCGGGCGTCAGCCCTGCAGGCGGTGGTGTCCGAATGCGCTACATCACAGTACGGCGATCGGCTGGATGCTGGTGACCACAGAGCAGAGTCCCGTCATACGGATACGTCGATCAGGAGAAATCATGGGCAACCCACGCGCAACCGTCGGCTTCGGGGCATTCCTCGCTCCGTGGCACAAGATCGAGACGGATGCGAACACCGCGATCCACCAGGACCTGCAGCTCGTCGAGCACATGGACAAGCTCGGCTTCGCCGAGTTCTGGATCGGTGAGCATCACTCCGGCGGTGTGGAGATCGTGTCCTCACCGGAGATGTTCCTCGCTGCCGCCGCTCAGCGGACGTCACGGATCAAACTGGGCCTCGGGGTGGTCTCGCTGCCCTATCACCACCCCTTCATGATTGCTGACCGGCTGGTGTTGCTCGACCACCTCAGCCGCGGACGCGTGATCTTCGGGGCGGGCCCCGGTCAGCTCGCAGACGACGCCCGCATGATCGGCATCGACCCGGTAGAGAGCCGGCGGAAGATGGAGCAGGCTTTCGACGTGATTCACCGTCTCCTCGACGGCGAGACGGTCACGGAGGAGACGGATTGGTACAAGATCCAGGACGCCTACCTGCACGTTGCGCCGTACTCGACCATCGAGAAGGCTGTCACCGCCACGGTGTCGCCGACCGGCCCGAAGCTCGCGGGAAAGTACGGGGCAGGAATCCTCTCGCTCGCGGCCACCAACCCGATGGGCGTCGAGTTGCTCGCAGGCCACTGGGACATCGCCGAGCAGATCGCAGCCGAGAACGGACGCACCGTGTCTCGTGACCAGTGGCGTCTCACCGGTCTGATGCATGTGGCGGAGACCGAGGAACAGGCGCGGGCGGACTGCCGGCACGGGCTGTTGGATTTGATGAACTATCTCTCGCACGTTACCCCGGGCTTCGATCCCGCTCCGGACGTCGACACGCTGATCGACGGTGTCAATGAGAGCGGCCTCGCTGTCATCGGTACTCCGGAGATGGCGATCGCACAGATCGAGCGGTTGCAGGAGAAGTCCGGCGGATTCGGAAAGTTCCTCGTTCTGCACGGTGAGTGGGCTCCGCAGCCGGCCGCGCTGCGGAGCTTCGAGCTGATCGCCGAGCGGGTCGCGCCGGAGTTCCGTGGCGCGCGCACTTCGCGTCAGCGGGGCTACGACCAGGTGGTCAACAGCAACCGTGCCGGTGCCGATGCCACCGCCGCCGGCCAGGCGGCCGCTCAGAAGCAGTTCGAGGCGGAGCGTGCCGTGAGCGTGGGCTGATTTGCATTGCAGCGGGGCGGGGTTCGGTGATCGATGTCGAACCCCGTCCCGCTGTTGTGTATGGGCGGGACGTTGGCTCGGCAGAGGTGTAGCGAAGTAGGACATCGTGTGACCCGCGGCACACCTACCGTTCGTAGCGATCAAGACGTCGGCATCGAAAGGATCGTGGATATGGGAACTCTCGAGGGGAAGGTCGCGCTGGTTACCGGCGGCGCACGCGGCCAGGGGCTGGCACACGCACACGCACTCGCGAACGAGGGCGCGGACATCGTCCTGCTCGATATTTGCGAGCAAATCGATTCGGTCCAGTACGGGCTGTCGACCGAGGAGGATCTCACGCTCGCGGCGAAGTCCGTTGGTTCGCTGGGTGTGCGGGTCGCCACGCACAGGACGGATGCGCGTTCGTCATCCGCACTCGATGTTGCGGCGGCGGAGACGGTTGCCGCGTTCGGGAGCATCGACATCGTGGTGATCAATCACGGCATCTGGACCCGCGGAGCGTTGTGGGATCTGACCGACGAGGACTGGCTCGATACCATCGACGTCAACCTCAATGGAGTGTGGCGGACCCTGAGAGCGGTAGCACCGCAATTGATCACGCAGCGATCGGGATCGGTGATCATCACCGCATCGGTCAACGGGGTGGAGGCGCAGGCCGGCGCCGCTCACTACACCGCGGCCAAGCACGGTGCGCTCGGTCTGATGAAAGCCGCCGCATTGGAGTTCGCTCCCTACGGCGTCAGGGTCAACGCGATCCTGCCCGGATTTGTCGACACTGCGATGACGAACTGGCAGGGCTGCTATGACATGACCGGCGGAAAGCCGGGCTCCACCCGCGCCGACCACGAGGCCGCGGCGCGCCATTGGCACGCGATCGGAGGTCTGATCGAGCCCGACGAGATCAGCGGAGCTGTGGTGTACCTCGCTTCCGACGCCGCGCGCCGAGTCACCGGAGTCGAGCTCCCAGTCGACGGCGGCCACCTGGTCCTGTCCACCTTCAACCCGAACCCGAGCTGATCACCATGGCTGCAGGCAAGAGCCTTCGGCGGTTGCTGGTCTCGGCTCTGAGCGCCAGCACGCTCGAATGGTATGACTTCTTCATCTACGGGACCGCGGCGGCGCTGGTCTTCAACAAGGTGTTTTTCCCCGAGGTCAGCCCGATCGTCGGTACGATCGCGGCGTTTGCAACCTTTGGTGTCGGGTTCCTGTTCCGGCCCCTCGGTGGCATCATCTTCGGTCACTACGGCGACCGCCTCGGACGCAAGGCCATGCTGGTCGTCGCGATGCTGATGATGGGCGTGGCCACTTTCCTGATCGGACTGATTCCGAGCTACGCGCAGATCGGAATCGCCGCTCCGGTGATTCTGCTGATGCTGCGCGCAGTGCAAGGGATCGCAGTCGGCGGACAGTACGGCGGGGCCATGCTGATCGTGACCGAGAACGCCCCACCGCATAGGCGTGGTTTCTTCGGCAGCTTCGCGCAGGTGGGTCCGTCGCTCGCGGTGATCCTGTCCAATCTCGTGTTTCTGGTCGTCGTCGCATCGATGAGCACGGAGGCACTCCAATCCTGGGGCTGGCGCATCCCTTTCTTGCTGAGTGCGATTGTGGTTGCCCTTGGTCTCTACATCCAGATCACCATCGAGGACTCCGACGAGTTCAAGCAGTTGCAGGCGCGGGCGGCCGAGCAGAAGTCCGCCGATGTTCCGGTGCGGCCGAGGTCACCGATCGTCACTGCGCTGCGTGAGCACCCCCGCGAGGTCCTGCAGGCAGCGGGGATGATCCTGGTCGTTCAGGTGTACTACTACATCGTGACGGTTTTCCTCGTCTCGTTCGCCACAGCAGAGGGTGTGTCGAAGTCGACGGCACTGTGGGTGGTTCTCATCTCCAGCGCAGTCACCGTCGCCTCGATTCCGATGTTCGCCTTGGTGTCGGACAAGGTTGGGCGCAAACGAGTCCTGCTGATCGCGGCAGTCGCGACCACCGCGTCGGCGTTCCCGTTCGTGTTGCTCCTCGGCACCGGCAGCATTTTGTTGATGCTGTTCGCGGCACTGCTCCCTGGAATCACACTGGGCGCACTCTACGGCCCGATGGCCGCCTTCTACTATGAGATGTTCCCCGCCGAGGTGCGGTACTCGGGCGCGTCCCTCGGTTACCAACTCGGCGCAGTCCTGGGCGGCGGGTTCGCTCCACTGATCGCAACGAGCCTGTTCGCCTGGACCGGCACCGTGCTTTCGGTCGGCGCCTACGTGACCGTTGCCGGTGTCCTGAGTATCTGGGCGATCGCTTCCGCCCGCGAAACCTACCGGCCGGCAACCACCAGCCGGTCGGAGGAGACGGTGGACGTGTCGTCGATCTGATCGTGAATCGACCGCGGTC